>NZ_CAWPQZ010000043.1:0-28844 GCF_963889785.1 Vibrio sp. S12_S33
TCCCATCGTTTATCAGTTAGCATTGTCCTTGGCATGGTGAACTCAGTTGTGATTTGTTTTTGGCGAAATGATTATAACCTTCACCATGCCGTTCAAAAAATCATCACGAAAGATCAACAGACCCTAGATCTTCAGGTTCATACTCCAGTTCTACGACTTTCAAAGAGCCAGCATCTATCTCATTACGACAGGATTCGATTGGTAGTATCGCGAAACCCAAACCAGCTAATGCACCTGATTTGGCCAGATGTCCGCTATTAACCTTAAATGAGGACTGTACTTTTTGGGTGATTAGCTCACCTTTAGCGTTTTTGAAAACCCAAGGAGTACCATTTAATGCGGTAAAACTACTGATGCAAGGAACGTGTTTCAAATCAGTAATCTGAAAAGGTCTAGGAGAGGTCTGTAGAAGTTGAGGGGATGCTACAACAACACTCTGCCAACGTTTAACTTCCTTAGCAACCCAACTCTTGTCTTCGAGCTTTCCTCTGTGAAAACTCAAAATGATGTCAAACCCATCAAGTAAATCTTCCTTGGGACTAATGCTCGTATCTGTAATGACACCCTCAGGTCAATTCAAAAGCAAAGCATCTGCGACTAAATTCTCTATTCGTGGCAGCCTTCTTTTTCGACTCCATCCACCGCCGCCAAAAGCAAATCCGCCAATTCATCAGCATGCGCAGTATGAGCATCTAATCCTTCAAGTAGGCCATGCTCGGTAAAAGTATCCCTTTCCGTTTCTGCAGCCTCATCAATAAGCGGTTTAGTCGGAAGTATAACATTGATGAGGGGACCACTCGGAAGCGTTGTTGAGGGCTCAAAAACGGTGAAACCCCGATGTTGGTAGCATCGGGGTTTCGAATTTTTAGATTTTTCGGATGGTAAGGCCGATAGTCTTTATGCAAAAGGTTGGATTTAATCCAAACTAATTCCTTGGTAGGAAATTAGATACGGATGAAGTCCATGTGCTCAACTTTTGGCTTGAACGCGTGACGTTGAACATCTTGTGGCTTAACCTTAACTTCTGCGCCATCAATTACTAGAGTAATTGCTTCGTAGAATTCAGGCTTATCCATTTGGTTGATCACTAGAGCGTGATCCAGTGCGATAGCAACAGGTGCTGCTTCACCACCGTAAACAACTGCTGGGAATTTACCAGCGTGACGTAGGCGGCGGCTCGCACCTTTACCTATTTCAGTACGTAATACTGCTTCGAATTTCATAGTTTTTACACTCAAATTAGTAAAAATAAACTTCATATCGGCAATGCGACCTTGCTGATATGGTATAGCTCTGGTTGTTGATCAATGATTACAACCAAAACGAGCGCGGATACTAGCATTCTATCGCTGTTTGAGCAATAAAAAATGCGGTTCAATCAACCCTAGACTGTACGTAAGGTTAACATTGCTTGTAAACCTCCCATAGGGCTGCGCGATAAAGTCAGCGCGCCACGGTAACTGTGTGCCATTTCACTGACAATATTTAAGCCAAGCCCAGTGCCAGCTGTCGTCTCATCGAGCCTAATACCTCTTTGCACTGCTTTGGATAAATCTTGTTCCGCTATACCTGGTCCATCGTCTTCTATATAAATATCAACCCAACCTTTTTGGGTCACTTTTGAATGGACACGTACTAACGAATGTGCCCATTTATAGCTGTTTTCGAGTAGGTTACCGAGCATTTCATCGAGGTCTGTGGGGTCAACCGCCACATCAAGCTCAGAATCGAGCTCGTTGACAAGTACAATGTCTCGCTTCGCATAGACCTTATCAAACGCCATAGAAATTGCATCAACACGTTCACAAGGGTTCGCTTTGACTGCCAGAATATTGGTCGACCCTGCCATGCGAGCTCGTCCTAAGTGGTAGTCGATCTGTTTTTGTAATTGCTCAACGGGTGTACGCAGTTTTTCTTGTTGAGAGGGCTCTAGGTGATCAATTTCATTTCTGAGGACTGAAATCGGTGTTTTTAACGCATGCGATAAATTGCCGGCATGCTGTCGTGCGCGTTGCAAAAGTTCTTGATAGTGGAAGAGTAGCGCATTTAAGTCATTAACTAATGGAAAAACTTCCTTTGGATATTCGTCACTGAGTGCTGATTTTTCACCTTTGCGCAATACGGCGAGTTCACGCTGCATTTTATTTAATGGACGAAGAGACCAGCTTACCTGAGCACCAATTAACAGTAACACTCCACTAAATAGCAAACCTAAAATCATCCAAAGTTGGCTAATGACACTATTGAGAGTTTCTTGCAATGGCGCTTCATCTAATCCAATCGTGATGGTAATTGGGCCAGAAAAATCCGGTAAGTAAACGGTGCGTTCAATCGCGGTAAGCTTTTCGTCTTTTGCGCCCTTAACGATATTTTTTAATCCATGTTTCTCTAGAATTAAACGCTTATCCCACAGCGAACGAGAGCGGAGCGATTGACCGTCTACTGATGCCGTCCAGTACAAACCACTGTATGGTTGGTTAAAACGAGGATCGGAGAGGCGAGTCGAAAGGACTAGGTTGCCTCTGCTATCGGCTTCTAAGTTGGCGGTGATTTCGTCCATCGCTAAGCTAAGTTGACTGCGCACATCATCTATTAAATAGTCTTTGACCAGAGTTGGAATACCAATGCCAGCAGCTAATATCATCGCACTAAGCCAAAAGGTTGCAGCCAATAGTAAGCGACTCTTTAAGCTGAGGCGTTTGAATGTCACGTTTTTATTTGGCATTCAACTGGTACCCCAGGCCTCTTACCGTTTTGATGATGTTGTTATTGATTTTCTTACGAATACGCCCAATGAACACTTCAATCGTATTTGAGTCACGATCAAAATCTTGTTTGTAGATATGTTCAACCAGTTCGGTGCGTGAGATGACTTTGTCTTGGTTGTGCATGAAATAGGCAATCACTTTGTATTCTAAGGCGGTCAGGCTGACTGCTTGTCCTTGCCACATTACTTTGGAGCTGCGGGTATCGAGACTTAAATCTCCGATTTGCATGATAGGTGAAGCGTTACCCGATGCTCGGCGCAGCTGTGCGCGTATGCGAGCGGTCAATTCAACCATCTCAAACGGTTTGGTTAGGTAGTCATCAGCACCTGCATTTAAACCCTCAACTCGTTGGGTTAATGTGTCGCGCGCACTGAGGATCACAATTGGAGTATTGATGTTTTCATCTCGAATGCCTTTCAAGACAGTCAAACCATCTATTTTGGGTAAACCTAGGTCGAGGACAATGACGTCCCACTCTTCAGAGGTGGCACGATAAAGAGCATCAATACCATCTTGCGATAACTCAGGCACCCATCCCGTTTGTTCAAGGGATTTTATGATCTGTTCACCAAGACGAGCGTCGTCTTCAACCACCAGTATTTTCATTTTTGTTCTCTATTTTTTTATAATGCCACGTATATTTCGACCACGAATTTCCATTAATTCGAGTGTAGTGGCATTGTATTCTACGCGAATAACATTATTGTCGTGTACCAACTTCAACTCATATATCCATTCATCATCATCTTCATCTAATTCGACTTTAATAACACGGCCATTCAGCTCTTTATCAATAGTGGCGTAAAGTTCAGAAAAGGGGCGAATTAGACCATTTTGAACCGCTGCATAGACTTCATCTTGATCTTCGTCGATTTCGACTTTTGTACCGGCTTTGTATGTGTCTTGAACTAAATGGTTAACATCATTATCGCTTGCAAATACAGGCGGTGATAACCATGAGAATAGCAATAAGCTTGCTATGGCTTTCATCGGTTTAATATGCATGTTATGAGCCCTTCAAACAAGGAGATCTAAATATAAATAACGCAATATGAATAGAATCTGAATCAGCGATTTTGTAATTCATCTTCAAAGATTTTGTCACGTATTTTCCAAAAACGTCCGACTTTTCTGGCAATCACAAACTGTGGGGGACGAAATCGGTGCTGATGTGCCACTACTTTTGAGGGGGATGCGGCTTCAAATGGCCGATGACGATCCGCAAGGTGTGGTCGCACAAATTGTTCGAGAAAGGTCTGTTTTTGCTTTTTGGTGGTTAGTGACCAAAACTCATGGACTTGCGCTTGGTTGTCTCCACGGTAAGTTACTTTCAATTGTGATTTGCCCGCGTCGTTTTTATACACATTAAGATCCATTTCTAGACATTCGAAAACGAGCGCGTCTTTTAGGTTGAGTGCTTCTTTCAGTTTTTTATCAGGATCGACTAATGTGGCATCACACTCGTGACAGATTCGCGCGGCAATATCATTGTCTGCACCACACTCACTACAGTATTTGGCTCTAAAACGATAACCACAATGTTCGCGTTCGTTGGTTTCTTCATCAGTAAAGTAACCTTGGCAGCGTCGTCCATAATGCTCAATCAAAAAGCCAGCAGCGTCCAGTTTACCCCAAAAGTTATTATTGAAACCGCAAGCAGGGCAAGGAATAGTGATGATTTCACTATTGGGGTCTGGCTTTGGTTCGCCAACTTCAGGTTGATATAGGTCATAGCTATTACCAGCGTAATCTAATACCAGACATTCCGTTTTTCCGGGAGAGAGACGTAAACCTCGCCCAACAATTTGCTGATAAAGGCTGATGGATTCAGTGGGGCGTAAAATGGCAATCAAGTCAACGTGTGGTGCATCAAACCCTGTGGTGAGAACGGAAACATTGACCAAGAATTTAATGTGTCGTTGTTTGAATTGTTGAATAATGGCGTCACGCTCTGGCGTTGGGGTGTCACCGATGACGATGGCGGTTTGTTCATTTGGTAGCAGTTGAACGATTTCTTGAGCATGGCGAACGGTTGCCGCAAAAACCATGACACCTTGTTTTTGCTGTGCGAGATGAATGATTTGATCAACGATCTGTGGTGTGGCACGTTTTGATTGTTCGATCACCATATCTAATTCCGCTTCTTTATAGCGGCCAGTATTCGCTGGTTTTAGTTGCGAAAAATCATAGCTCAACACAGGCGCATCAATCATGCGTGCTGGTGTAAGAAATTCCTCGTCCAATAGATAACGAATCGGCAGTTCAAAAATACAGTCACGGAAGATGCGAGGCTCCTCGCTGCGAACTTGGCCTCGAGTATGGTATTGATAAATCCAACCCATTCCTAAGCGATATGGAGTAGCGGTTAACCCTAATACTTTGATGCCAGGGTTAAGCTGTGTTAAATGTGAAATAACTTTTTGATAACTGCTATTTTTCTCGTCTGGCACGCGATGACATTCATCAATCACCAACAGTGAAAACTGATTTTTGAAAGCGTCTAAATTTCGAACCACTGATTGAACGGATGCAAACACCACTTGCTGCTTGGTTTCTTTACGACCAAGGCCTGCTGAGAAAATGCCACCATGCAAGCCATAACCTTCATATTTGGCATGGTTTTGCTCAACCAACTCTTTTACATGTGCTAGCACCAACACGCGGCCTTTGGCGAGTCTGGCTAGTTCTGCAATGACCAAGCTTTTACCAGCGCCGGTTGGTAACACAATGACCGCAGGGGTTGAATGCTTCCTAAAATAATGGATGACGGCTTTTACTGAGTCGGATTGATAAGGGCGAAGCGTATACATAAAACGTTTGTTCTCTGAGTGAGTCACAATAAAAACAGTGAAATAGATCAACTATTTCATTTTCGCTGAGTATAATACCCGACTTGATTTAGATGAGGTAATCATGCGTTTAGATAAATTTTTGTGTGATGCATTGGGTGCAACACGTAAAGAAGCTACCCAAATCATTAAAAGTGGCGATGTTACAGTGAATGGTGTGACCCCAAAAAGTGGTTCATGCAAAGTCACTGAAAGCTGTGAAGTGGAATGGCAAGGGCGAGAAATTAAGCCGCAAGGTCCACGGTATATGATGCTTTATAAGCCAGAAGGTTACGTTTGCTCGCATGAAGATGGCTTCAACCATACCGCTTTTGTGTTGCTTGATGAAATAAAAATGCAAGATTTACATTTTGCTGGGCGCTTAGATGTGGATACCACCGGATTGGTTTTAATTACTGATGATGGGCAGTGGTCACACCGTATTACCTCGCCGAAACATAAATGCGACAAGACATACCGTGTATGGCTTGCTGACCCTATTCAACCAACTTATGTTGAACAGTTTTTAACTGGCATTGAGCTACGTAATGAACGCGAATTGACCTTGCCAGCACAGCTTGAAATCGTTGACGACAATCAATGTTTGCTAACTATTCATGAAGGTAAATACCACCAAGTGAAGCGCATGTTTGCGGCATTGGGTAATAAAGTGGTGGCATTGCACCGCGAGCGTATTGGTCACATCGAACTTGATGAAACGCTAGAGCCTGGTGAATACCGATATCTCACCGAAGCCGAAGTCGCGTCTATTTGGAAATAGTGGTTTGCTATACTAAGTTGCGTATTGATGAGTGCTCTAACGTAGGTAAATGAGGGTGATTAGGAAATAGTTTGTTTCCTAATCAGAACTGGTTTTTTTCTGCCGATTAATCGACCATAACTCACTCACGCATTTAAACGCCCACTTTTAGTTTTCTGCTATGTAAAAGATTTAGAGATCACAGCAATCTTCGTTACTTGCTGTGTATTTTCTATCAACGAATTTCAATTTTTGGAGAACCATGACTTCATCTCACCCTGCTCAGGCTAACCATACAGCCCACATCAGTTTTGTACTCTTTCTTGTTTTAGGAGCTATTGGTGCGTTGACACCGTTAGCGATTGATATGTACTTACCCGCCATGCCGGCTATAGCAAAAGACTTGGGTGTGAGCGCGGGAGCGGTACAAATTACCTTGACGGCTTACACCGCAGGTTTTGCGATTGGTCAGCTTTTGCATGGACCATTAGCCGATAGTTTTGGACGTCGTCCTGTCATACTCATTGGTGTTGCATTTTTTGGTCTTGCGGCAGCGGTGAGTGCAACGACTCATGGTATTGATGCATTGACTTACGTGCGTGCAGCACAAGGTTTTGCTGGTGCTGCGGCGGCGGTGGTGATTCAGGCTGTCGTTCGCGATATGTTTGATAGAGAAGATTTCGCGCGCGCGATGTCTTTTGTCACCTTAGTAATGACGGTTGCCCCCTTAGTGGCACCGATGGTCGGTGGACACCTTGCTATTTGGTTTGGTTGGCGTTCTATTTTTTGGGTTTTGGCGATTTTTGCCGCAGTTGTGATTGTGTTGGTTTTTTGGAAAATTCCCGAAACGCTCCGTGTTGAAGACCGTCAGCCATTGCGTTTTAAAAGCACCATCCGTAACTATGTGCAACTGTGCCGTAACCGAGTGGCAATGGGGCTGATATTTTCTGGTGCTTTTTCTTTTGCTGGAATGTTTGCTTTTTTGACCGCGGGTTCATTTGTTTATATTGATATTTACGGTGTTAGCCCAGAGCAGTTTGGCTATTTATTTGGCCTCAATATTGTGGCGATGATTTTGATGACCACCCTAAATGGACGCATTGTGAAAAAAGTAGGTTCACATGCGATGCTTCGCTTTGGTTTGTTTGTTCAATTGTGCGCTGGTGTTGGCTTGTTTGCAGGCTGGGCTTTGGATCTAGGCTTATGGGGCATTGTGCCATTTGTGGTGCTGTTTATTGGTACACTCTCCACTATTGGTAGTAACTCGATGGGGCTGTTACTTAGCGGCTACCCAAAAATGGCAGGTACGGCTTCTTCATTGGCGGGGACGTTGCGTTTTGGTACAGGTTCGGTCATAGGTGCGGTGGTTGCTATGATGCCAAGTGATGCTGCATGGCCAATGATTTTAGTCATGGCAGCGTGTGCGTTATTATCATCTCTATTTTATTGGACATTAGGAAAAAAAGCGTAATGTCAGAGTATTACATTGAAATTCAACGTGTGGTTAACACGGCTCTTGAAGAGTTGCAGGCAGAACACCAAGCAGGTAAGTTAGCCGATGCCCCTTTAACTAATAACCACTTTTTGGTTCACTGGGTGAGTAAAGCGCTTAAAGCGCAGCGTTTTGAACGTTGTGTTGTGGATGACCTAAATCGTTGGCAAAAAGCAGGGCGTTCAAAGGGCAATCAATCGGAACTGTTGTTTACGTTTAAGCGAATTTCTGCGTTCTATGCGCATTTCTTCAATGGTGATTTTGATAATAAAATTACCGATAAACAAATAGAAGCTTTCCTAGATTTTATGGAAGCGGAAGGTTGGGACGTCAATAACTGTGACCCATTAGTGAATGTTGGAAAAGTGCAGATTTTTACTGATGGCCAAAATTCATTTGCTTTGTGCGGTGACCAATGTGATAACTGCTTTGACGGTGAGTTGATGGTTAAACCAATGAATTGGTTTGTACGTGGGCATCATGCTGACTTTGTTGAAAAAGCCTTTCAAGCCGGTTTTATGCTTTATAAGCGCACTGATTATAAATCGAATGTAAAATATCATGGTGAATATTTGGTGTATCCTAACAATCAAGGACCTCAAGTCGCCGAGATCCCTTTAGGATTTAAGGCTTAACTCCAGATTTTTAAAGAGCTAGTTCACCTAGCTCTTTTTTGTATTTACAGGCGTTTTTATTTCCCCCGTGCTTTGCGGGCGATCGCTTTAACCATGCCATTAAAAATAAAAAGATGTGCTGGCATCATGGCAAACCAATAAAGTAATCCTAAAAAGCCTTGTGGATGCCACCATGCGGTGACGTTCAATTCTCGTGTTTCGCCTAAATCTTTTATAGTGAATTCCAATCGGCCCAGTCCTGGTCCTTTCATACCAAATAAAAGTGATAGAAACTGTTTAGGTTGGCAGCGGATCACCTTCCAAGAGTCAATAAAATCACCGACTTGCAGTTCAGGCCCCGCAGGGGAGCGACGTACGGGTTTGCCTCCACCAAAAAATAGATCTAACCACTCTCGTGTTCGCCATAAAATATTGACAAAAAAATACCCTTCGCTACGGCTGCCTATGGTGCGGATTACCGCCCAAAGTTGTTCAGTTGTTGCCGTTGTTTCAATCGTTGCGCCAGCACTTTTGGGGTAATAACCAAAACCGGGTTGCCAACGTTTAAGTGCACTAGGGTCAAAGCCCCATACTTGAGTGCGGGCAAAAGTACCTTCATTGTCGATGATGCTTGTGACAACGTCACGGTATGCGTGCATCTTTTGTGGATAGCGGGCTTCAATATCTTGTGAATTTGCAATGTAATCATGTTCTAGCCCTGCGAGCAAAGCGCGCCCTATACTGGCTGGAACCGACGTCACGAGCGCTAACCAGTACGATGCCATGTTAGGAGTGAGCAATGGTGTGGACCAAAGCCGAAAGGGACGATGAGTGGCTTGGCAAATGATACGAAACTGCTCACGGTAGGAAAGCGTGTCAGGCCCACCGACTTCAAATAACTGGTGGGTTGTGGGGGGCTCTAACGCTAATTTGAGCAGGTAATGATTTAGGTTCTCTAAAGCGATTGGGTTCGCCTTGGAGTCGACCCATTTGGGGGCGATTAATATCGGCAAGTTGTAGACGAAATCGCGCATGATCTCAAAAGCGGCCGAGCCTGGGCCTAATATGACACCTGCTCTTAGTTCTGTGATGGGGATTTCACTGGTTCTTAACAGCTCGCCGGTCATTTTTCGTGCCTGTAAATGTTCTGAGTTCCCCGTTTGAGGTTGAATGGCACTTAAATAAATCACATGGTTGACTTGGCTTGATTGCAAAGCTTGTTTGAAATTTTCCGCGAGTGACAATTCATAATCAACGAAATCATGTCCTTGAGCCATGCCGTGCACTAAGAAATAGATCAGATCAAATTGAGGAACGAGGGAAAGTGTGGCCTGTTTGTCGGCTAAATCCAAATATTGTAAGGTCAAGTTCGGATGTGGGGCACAACGTGAGCGTAAATAATCAATATGTCTGGCGGCAGCGGTGACTTGATAATTTTGTTCAAGCAGCAATGGTAGCAATTGAGAGCCTACATAACCTGACGCACCGAGCACTAATATTTTTTTCATAATTATCCCTTCAAATGTGATGGTTAGATTATGCACACACAAGTATAATAACGGCTTAGTTTTTTCCTTGCTATCAATGAGTTGTCTTAGAGGTGATCTGTTGTCCGTTTTCTCGCAAATAATGTTACATACACGAGGTGATTTTTTCCGTCGCTTAATGGCTATTGCGATGCCAATCACCTTGCAAAGCATTATGTTTTCGAGTCGAGGCTTGGTGGATGTCTTAATGTTAGGTCAACTAGGTGAGGCCGAAATCGCCGCTGTTGGGGTCGCAGCTCGTGCTACCTTTGTAACGACCATCATGTTGGTTGGTGTCACAACTGGCGGGGCACTGTTAACGGCGCAATATTGGGGGGCTGGCAATCAAAAAGGAGTCAGAGAAAGTACGGCATTGACTTGGTTGGTTGCGAATTTGTTTGCAGCGCTTACGGTTGTGTTATTTCTCCTGTTTCCTAGCCAGATAATGGCGTTAACGACCGATTCAGAAATGGTAAACACGCTAGGTAGTCAATATCTCATTATTACTTCGTTTAGTATGTTTGCGGTTGCATGTGTTAGCAGTATGGCTGTTGGTCTGCGCTCAATGCATAAGCCAGGACTTAGTACCTTCTTTAGTGGCATCGGGATTATTGCTAATATCTTTTTAAACTGGGTGTTGATCTTCGGTAAGTTTGGTATTCCAGCCATGGGGATTCAGGGGGCCGCCATTGCGACACTATTAAGTGGCTTACTTGAAGTCGGCTGTTTATACGGCTACCTTTACAGCAAAAAGCACCTGTTGGCGTTTGGTATTGAAGATATACGCGCCATCATTGATTGGCACAAAATTTCTCGTTTCCTCAAACTTTCTTTGCCAACCACGTTTAACTTCTTTGCATGGGCGGGAGGCTTATTTGTTTATCATGCGATTATGGGACAAAGTGGTGTTCAAGGTTTAGCAGCCTTATCAGTGATGACGCCTGTCGAATCTATTTCTCTCAGTTTGTTGATTGGAATGTCCAGTGCTGCCGCGGTATTAGTTGGTAACCAACTGGGTGCTAAAAACAACGAAGCTGTTTATTTTCAAGCATTAGGGTTGACGATTATCAGCTTGCTGGTTGGGATTGTTGTCGCTACTTTACTCTTTGTGGTTCAAATCCCTATTCTCAACTCGTTTACCGCGTTAACGGAAGAGACGAGAGCATTGTCTGAGAAATTCATCATGATCTTGAGCGCTGGTATTGTATTACGTTCAATCCCGATGACGGTGATTGTTGGTGTACTCCGTGCTGGTGGTGATGTTAAGTTTTGTTTGTACCAAGATTTAGTGGCGCAATGGGTGATAGGCATTCCATTAGCGGCATTTGCTGCGATTGTTCTTGGGGCATCACCAGAAATGATTTACACGCTATTTTTAACCGAAGAAGTGGTTAAGTGGGGCGGCTCACTTTACAGAATGAAAAGCAAGAGGTGGATGCGAAATTTGATTGAAAGTTAGACATAACACATTCGATATTTGCAATTTGGTGCATATCTTGTGACCCAGTATCCAAAATACTTCCTACTCCTTAATAATTAGTGTAGATTCACAATCTGATTTAGACTGTTTTTGAGTGATTTAATGTTACAACTGACCAATCTTTGCAAAGGCTATGTAGATGGGGATGAATTTCATCCTGTATTGCAGGGAGCAGAATTAACGTTAAATCAAGGCGATCAATTGGCACTAATGGGTGAAAGTGGCTCAGGAAAGAGTACCTTGCTCAACTTGATTGCAGGCTTAGATACCGTCGATTCCGGTGAAATTTGGTTTCCCGGCTTTTCGATGCATAAAACTTCTGAACATAGGCGCACTGCTTATCGTCGTAATAACATCGGTCATATTTTCCAACAATTCAATTTATTGCCAACGTTGAATATTGCTGACAACATTCGTTTTTGTCGTCAGCTCAAAGGGTTAAAAGAAGACCAAGGCTTATTGCGTCAAATTTTATCCTCGTTAGACCTGATGCCATTATTAGGCCGGTACCCAGAAGAAGTGTCTGGTGGACAGCAGCAGCGAGCCGCTATTGCTCGTGCTCTCTATATGGAGCCAAAAATATTATTGGCAGATGAACCCACTGGTAGTTTGGATGAGCGCAATGCTGAAGCGGTAATGCGTCTGCTAAATTCGTTGACCCGACAGTTAGAGTGCACGCTGTTTTTAGTCACACATAGTGAGAAAGTGGCACTGCATATGGATGGCTGTATTCGCCTGCAAGGAGGACAACTGCATGTTATGGCCCGTAGTTAAGGCACTATTGGGTCATTATCGGCGTTATCCTCTACAAATCATCCTAGTCTGGCTTGGTTTGACACTTGGCGTTTCTTTACTTGTTGGCGTAACCGCTATAAATCAACACGCCCGTCAAAGTTATCAGAATGGTGAAAAGCTTTTCGCCAATCCTTTACCTTATCGTATCCGTCCTAAACATATTGCGAACAAAATCCCGCAAGGCTTTTATATTCAACTGCGACGTGATGGATTTCAGCAATGTGCGCCCTTTGAAAATTACCGCCTCAGTACGGCCAGTGGTTCAGATATTACTTTGATTGGTCTGGACCCTGTAGCAATGTTGCCAATTGATGGTGATCAAACATTGTCCGAAATTGCTACATTGTCTTTAATGCAACCACCATATCCGGTTTTAGTTAGTTCAGATTTAGCGCGACTACAAGGTTGGCAAAACGGAGATTTCATTCTACTGGATGACGGTTCAAAGCTAGGGCCAATTAGTATCGATCAACAATCCATGCGGAATGGTACGCGAGTCATTGCAGATTTATCTTTAGTGCGGATGCTTAAAAAAAGCACAGGGCTATCAGTCATTGCTTGTGGTGATATGCCACCGGAAAAATTACAACGTCTAAAAAATGATTTACCGAATGGTCTAACGTTAGTGCGCAGTTATCGTAGTGAACTTGAATCGCTTACGCGTGCATTTCATTTGAATCTGAGTGCGATGGGGATGTTAGCTTTCCTTGTCGGCTTATTCATTTTTTATCAAGCGATGTCCCTGTCATTCATTCAAAGACAGCCTTTGGTTGGTTTGTTACGTCAAGCTGGAGTGTCTGGTTGGCAGTTAACTCAAGCATTACTGATTGAGTTATTTGGCATGGTACTGTTTAGCTGGGTGTGTGGTAATGGACTTGGTCTGTTATTAGCTAACCAGCTTATCCCTGCGGTTTCGACCAGTTTAGGTGCGTTGTATGATGCAAACGTTGGGTTATCTATTGTTTGGAACTGGCAATGGAGTAGTTACAGTTTATACATGACCATCATCGGTGCTTTGGCGGCCTGTATTTGGCCGTTAACACGTCTGTTGAAATCACAACCAATTCGCCTTTCAGCTCGTTTATCCCTGGTTCGATTTGCTGGTGTCGAATTTAGAATACAGGCTTTGATCGGTTGTGCATTTTGTGTGGCTGCAATCGCTGTATATCAAGTGCCACAAACTCAGCTGTCTGGTTTTGCAATCATCGCATTGATGTTATTAAGTACGGCTCTGTTTACCCCTTATTTAATATGGGCTTTATTCAATAGCCTTTCTTATACGTTGGGATGGGTGAAAGCGCGTTGGTTCTTTGCAGATGCGGCGGCGAGCATGAGTTACCGTGGTGTTGCAACCATGGCATTTATGATCGCAATGGCGGCGAATATTGGCATTGAAACCATGGTGGGTAGTTTTCGTGACACGACTGATAAATGGTTGAGTCAGCGTTTAGCTGCTGATATCTATGTGTATCCTACGAACAGTTCTGCATCCAGAATGAGCAGTTGGTTAAGCGTACAGCCAGAAGTCAATGCCGTATGGTGGCGATGGGAAAGAGACTTTTCTACTGATAAAGGTACGCTTCAAGCGATCAGCACGGGGGCATCAGAGGGGGAGTTTGATTCACTGACGGTAAAATTAGGCGTCCCTAATTATTGGCATCATCTACATCATTCGAAAAGCATCATGATTAGCGAGTCAATGGCACTGAAGTTGGGTATTAAGCCTGGTGATTACATTGACTTGTCAGCGCCATTAGGTCGGCATTGGCAGGTAGTCGGCATTTATTATGATTACGGTAATCCGTATCACCAAGTGTTATTGTCTCACCAAAATTGGTTATTCGCTTTTGCTGGCACTGGCAATGTATCTTTGGGCGTCCTAGTCAAAGAAGACATTAACGCTAACACTTTGAAAAAGCGCCTAGAATCTGTTTTCAGATTGGGGGATGACCGAACTTTTGACAATAACAATATTCATGACCAAGCGATGCGCGTGTTTGACCGAACTTTTGCCATTGCAGATACTTTAGGGCGAATTACTTTATTGATTGCTGTATGTGGAATTTTCTTTGCAACCCTCGCAGGGGAAGTATCGAGGCAGCGTCATGTATCATTGTTACGCTGTCTTGGTGTTTCAGGGAAAGAGTTGATCGTTATTGGTAGCTTACAGCTGTGCATTTTTGGTGCGATATCATTGATTATCGCCATGCCGTTAGGGGTCGCGTTGGCAAATTTAGTGGTTGATATCGTGATTAAACAGTCGCTAGGTTGGACAATGCAACTTCAATTAATACCTCATGAATATATGACAACAGCGGCTTGGGCAATGATCACGCTAATGTTTGCAGGCGCTTTACCTGTCATTCGTCTGGTAAGAAAAGCACCAATCAGTTCGCTAAGGGATGCGCTATAAATGATGAATCGAGCTAAGTTAAGTATCCTTCTGATAGGTGTTTTAATTATTGTTGGCGTTTTTGCTGCTTTTTCTTGGTATGAGCATAGACAGACTCAGCACGATGTTAATGACGAGCTTAATGCCTCAAACCTTGAAACCGACAAAATCATTTTTGAACCGGTTTTACCCAATAATTCCGTGGTGCTTCCACGTGATTTTAAATTTCATCCAGAATTTCAGCATGAATGGTGGCACTATTTTGCCAATGTCGCAGATGAAAAGGGTCAACAATATAGTATTCAATGGAGTTATTTCCGCATTGCCAGTGATGATCGCACAACCCAAGGTTGGCTAAATCCTCAGATTTATGTTTCCCATGTAGTGATATCTAATGCAGATAAGGTGTGGCGTGAACAACGTATTTCCCGTGGTGGTATTGGTCAAGCTGGTTTTGAAATCAAGCCATTTAAACTATGGATAGACAATTGGTCTTGGCGTTCATTAGGTGTTAGCCCTTTGCCTAGTATATTGGACATTACAACGGATACGTTTTCGTTATCATTGCAAAGTACGGCCACGGGGAGTTTTATTTTACCCGGTGAAGGTGGTTACCAAGCTAAACATAATTTACTGCCGATTGCGTCTTATAATGTACAAGCTCCATTTATGACGGTGAAGGGGAAACTCACGTTAGAAGGGCTGCCACAAACATTGAAGGTTTCAGGGGCTGCCTGGCTGAGTAAAGAGTGGGGCAATAACTTGCTACCTTCACCAAATCGTAATTGGGATCGGTTCGTCGTCAATGTTGACGGTCACAACACCTTGGTTATCAATCGCTATCGCCCTTATCAGCAGATGCCCTATGTTATTGGCACATTGATCCAATCATCAAGGGAAATCATAACGTTAAGTGAAGATGACATCGTTGTTTCCCCGGTTGCGACATCGGCATCAAGTGCTACTAATAATGTTCCGCTACAGTGGATAGTGAAGATCCCAAAATACGACATGCGTTTAGTTATAGAAGCAGCGAATAGCAATAAGGGATCTACTTTTTTTATTCCTTACTGGGAAGGCCCAGTGCGAGTTAATGGGAACTCTAAAATAACAGGTTTTATGCAACTTACTGGTTATTAAATAACTTATCGATTAGGTATGATATTTTAGGTCAAGCAACGCTTGGCCTTTTTACTTTTCAGCTACCCTTAACAGTGATTCAGTAAGGTCAGAGTTTCTTGCTCTACTCGGGGTTCATGATTGAAAATTGCTGGTTTCAATTTATCTACGGAATATACGTTGTTTAGGGTCGTTATTGTCGGAAATTCCGATGCTTATCATCTATACAAGCGATTTTTACTGATGGCTGCTATTGTATAGACTCTGTCGAATTCTTTGTTAATCAATTAGTAGGACGTGTTGGTGATTTATCTCGAACAGAATTTAAACTCGGAAAGTCAACACGCCCTGACACATATAACTATAAGGACGATATCATGAGTGATGTGATTCGCGACTTTTTCAAAATGGAATCTGCTGGCGGTATCTTGCTAGTGATTGCAGCAGCTATTGCAATGATGGTGGCAAACTCTCCGCTAAATGATGTGTATCAATCCGTTTTACATTCTTATGTATTAGGAATGTCGGTTTCCCATTGGATTAATGATGGCCTGATGGCGGTATTCTTCTTGCTGATTGGTTTAGAAGTGAAACGCGAATTACTTGAAGGTGCGCTAAAGTCAAAAGAAACGGCTATTTTCCCCGCTATTGCTGCTGTCGGAGGCATGCTTGCTCCGGCGCTTATTTATGTACTGTTTAACGCTAATGACCCTCAAGCTATCCAAGGTTGGGCGATTCCTGCGGCGACTGATATTGCCTTCGCATTAGGTATTATGGCGTTGTTAGGTAAGCGTGTGCCAGTGAGTTTAAAAGTATTCTTGTTAGCATTAGCGATTATCGATGACCTTGGCGTTGTTGTGATCATTGCCCTTTTTTATAGCGGTGACTTATCGACGATTGCATTAACGATTGGTTTTTTAATGACAGGCCTGTTATTTATGCTCAACAACAAGCATGTTACAAAAATCAGCCTTTATTTAATTGTTGGCTTTATTCTATGGTTCGCAGTCTTAAAGTCAGGCGTTCATGCCACTTTAGCGGGTGTCGTACTTGGCTTTGCTATTCCTTTGAAAGGCAATAAAGGTGAGCATTCTCCACTTAAACATTTAGAGCATGCGCTCCATCCTTATGTTGCGTTTGTTATTTTGCCTATTTTTGCGTTTGCCAACGCAGGTATATCTTTACAAGGCGTTTCATTGTCTAGTTTGACCTCAATGTTACCGTTAGGCGTTGCTTTAGGTCTATTAGTGGGCAAACCATTAGGTATCTTCACATTCAGTTGGGCTGCGGTGAAGTTGGGTGTGGCTAAGCTTCCGGAAGGTATTGATTTCAAACATATTTTTGCAGTATCAGTGTTGTGTGGCATTGGCTTTACTATGTCTATTTTTATCTCGTCACTTGCTTTTGGCACGGCGAATGTAGAGTTTGATACCTTTGCTCGACTCGGAATTTTAATGGGGTCAACAACAGCAGCTATTATTGGCTATATTCTGCTTCATTTATCATTACCGAAAAAAGCGTAGTTTTACTTGTATAGCCCTCAATCATTGAGGGCTATTACTTTCTAAAAACTAATCATTTGATTCATGGAAACTTTCAGTAAATACAATCATTCATTCCGCGATCAGTAATTAAAAATTGATTGCCAGCTTATTTATTTTTTGATATTTTTCGCCCCAATCTCGGACAGTAGATTCTGGGGGATACGCGTAATGACCATTCAAGCTGATTGTGACATTACGTAGGGTAGGTATCAGCAAGTCCTTTTGTTGATAGACGGGATACTCTTGCAGCGGGAGCTGCATGTGAATGGGAAACCCAACATTGAACTCACTAAATACGCTTACATTAATCAGCTTTGTACTTCCTCTATGCCCTGTGCTCGAAGACAGTTGCATCACAGAACCTTGATTATCTGATTTAGTAATCTTTCATCAACCTCGATGAACCTAATACCGTATCCGCTATTTGGCGAATCCGGATTTATTGCTATGTCTTATTTCTTTATCAACCAATCCTATTAAAGAAAAAGACGAAATTTACCCATTTCAAGGGGAAGGAAAATGAGTACAGCCTTTGAAGTCGATAACACTATCGCAACCATTTTTTCAGCTCAAGTACCTGTTGTAGAAGGGACTTACGATCTTACTCCAGACCAAATATTGCTTGATCAAATCGAGCATGAATCTGAAGTTCGTTCATACCCACGTCGTTTGCCAATTGCTATCAAACAAGCACATGGTGCATTGGTTGAAGACACTCGCGGTCAAATTTTCTTAGATTGTTTGGCTGGCGCAGGAACTTTAGCGCTTGGCTATAACCACCCAGAGATTAACCAAGCTCTGAAAGAGCAGTTAGATTCAGGTTTGCCTTATCAGACTTTGGATATGACAACCCAAGCGAAAGATAAATTTATTAAGCAAGTCAAAGCGTTCTTGCCTGAAGATTTCGCGCAAAATTCAGCGATTCAATTCTGTGGTCCTTCTGGTGCCGATGCTGTGGAAGCAGCAATTAAATTGGCAAAACAGACCACAGGTCGCAATACCATGTTTGCTTTCCGCGGTGCATACCATGGCATGACTAACGGTACGATGGGCATGATGGGTAACCTCAATACCAAAGCTCGTCGTACTGGCTTAATGTCAGATGTGCACTTTATGCCTTTCCCGTACAACCTACGTTGTCCATTTGGCCTAGGTGGCGATGAAGGGGCAAAAGCAAGCATTCGCTATATCGAACGTCTATTAAATGATGATGAAGCGGGCATTATGAAGCCGGCAGCCATCATTGTTGAGCCAGTTCAAGGTGAGGGCGGTGTGATCCCTGCTCCTGCATTCTGGCTACGTGAATTGCGTCGTATTTGTGATGAACACGGCATCTTGTTGATTTTTGATGAAATTCAATGTGGTGTAGGCAAATCAGGTCACCGTTTTGCCTTTGAAGAATCAGGTATTTCTCCTGATATTCTTTGCCTATCGAAAGCGATTGGTGGTGGTCTTCCTATGTCGATTTTGGTCTTCAAGAAAGAGATCGATACGTGGAAACCAGGTGAGCATACAGGTACTTTCCGTGGTAACCAATTGGCCATGGTATCGGGTGCTAAAGCATTAGAAATCATTCTCCGTGACGACTTAGTTGGTCATGCTAATGCTGCTGGTCAATATTTGCGTCAAGGACTTGAAGCAATCCAAAGCCGTGTTAACTGTATTGCTGAAGTACGTGGCAAAGGTCTAATGCTTGGCTTAGAAATTAACAAGCCGAACGGTGAGCGCAATAAATTTGGCGAGCCAATGTCAGATGGGCAATTAACACTGGCGATCCAACGCGCTGCTCTTGAGCGTGGTTTGATGGTTGAAAAGGGAGGTCGTGATGGCTCAGTTATCCGTTTCTTACCGCCGTTGATTATCTCTTTTGAGCAAATTGATTTTGCGCTTCGTACATTGGAAGCCGCTATTCTTGCCGCTGGCGGTGGTTCTAAAGATCCAGAACCAGAAAACCAAGGTTGGAAAAAGCACTTTATCCAAACCGGAGAGATGGGCAGTGATGAATTTGCTGCGGTTATGAACCACACCACCTCTGCGATGAAGGCCGTGTTCGAGCAGGCTAAAACACCTTATTCAGGTTTGGATCCAAAACAACTTGAAGATGCGATTTATGCCGTTGATTTAGACAACAAAAATGCGCCTTTAAAAGACGTGATTTCGGAAATGGCGGAACTGGTTGCCAAGAACTCTATCATTGTTCAACACCCAGATTGTATCGCTCACTTACATACTCCACCGCTGATGCCATCTATTGTTGCTGAAGCAATGATTGGGGCGTTGAACCAGTCAATGGATTCATGGGATCAATCTTCTTCTGCAACTTACGTTGAGCAGAAAGTTATTGATTGGATGTGTGAGAAATATGAACTTGGCGTAAATGCGGATGGCATTGTCACTAGTGGTGGCACGCAAAGTAACCAAATGGGGCTGATGCTTGCACGCGACTGGATTGCAGACAAATTAAGTGGTCACTCAATCCAGAAGCTAGGTTTACCTGAATATGCAGATAAACTACGTATTGTATGTTCGAAAAAATCTCACTTTACAGTTCAAAAGTCAGCTTCTTGGATGGGGTTAGGTGAAAAGGCCATTTTAGCCGTTGATGCCAATCCAAATGGCACGATGGATGTCACGCAGTTAGAGGCGACTATTACGCAAGCTAAAGCTGAAGGTCTAATCCCATTTGCAATCGTAGGTACTGCTGGTACCACCGACCATGGTGCAATTGATGATCTCTCAACTATCGCTGATGTTGCTGAACAACATGACTTATGGATGCATGTCGACGGGGCCTATGGTGGTGCTTTAATTCTAAGCAGTCATAAAGCTCGTCTGCAAGGGGTTGAGCGTGCACATTCAGTGAGCGTTGATTTCCATAAATTATTCTTTCAAACCATCAGTTGTGGTGCGCTGTTGCTGAAAGATAAGAGCAACTTTAAATATTTACTCCACCATGCTGATTACCTCAACCGAGAGCATGATGAGTTACCAAACTTGGTTGATAAATCTATTGCTACAACCAAACGTTTTGATGCGTTGAAAGTATTCATGACAATGCAAAACGTTGGGCCAAAAGCGTTGGGTGACATGTATGATCACCTGCTAGAACAAACGCTACAAGTCGCTGATTTAGTTCAACATCATGAGGCATTTGAATTGCTTGCTGAACCTGCACTGTCGACAGTGCTATTTCGGTCAGTGAACAAACAAGCTGCGGATTTTGATGAGTTAAATAAAGCGTTGCGTTTAGAAGCATTAACACGCGGTGTGGCGGTACTGGGTGAGACGATTGTGGATGGCAAAACTGCCTTAAAATTCACGATTTTGAACCCGTGCCTTCAATTGTCAGACTTCAAATCACTACTTCATAAAATCGAACAGTTAGCCACTGAGCTAACAAAATAGAAAGGAATAGAAAAACATGTCTGTTTTACAAATTGGTGCAGGAGGCGTTGGGTGGGTTGTCGCACATAAGGCGGCCCAAAACAACGACGTACTCGGTGATATTGTTCTTGCTTCTCGTACTGTTGAAAAGTGCGAGAAGATCATTGAATCGATCAAAGGAAAGAATAACCTTAAAGATAAGACTAAGAAGCTGGAAGCTCGCAGCGTTAATGCTGATGATGTCGATTCTCTAGTCGCGTTAATTAAAGAAGTCCAGCCTGATCTGGTGATCAACGCTGGTCCTCCTTGGGTCAATGTGCCAATTATGGAAGCATGTTACCAAGCGAAGGTCTCTTACTTAGATACATCTGTGGCTGTTGACCTTTGTTCAGAAGGCCAACAAGTGCCAGAAGCGTATGACCCACAATGGGCATTTCGTGAAAAATTCAAACAGGCGGGAATTACCGGTATTCTAGGTGCTGGTTTTGATCCTGGCGTTGTCAGTGTATTTGCAGCGTATGCCGTAAAACACTTGTTTGATGAAATTGACACCATTGATGTGATGGATGTGAATGCTGGTGATCACGGCAAGAAATTCGCGACAAACTTTGACCCAGAAACAAATATGTTAGAGATCCAAGGTGACTCTTTCTATTGGGAAAATGAAGAGTGGAAACAAGTACCTTGCCACTCGCGCATGCTTGAATTTGATTTCCCAAATTGTGGTTTGCACAAAGTCTATTCAATGGCGCACGATGAAGTTCGTTCAATGAAAGAATTCATTCCTGCCAAACGCATTGAATTTTGGATGGGCTTTGGTGATCGTTACTTGAACTACTTCAACTGTATGCGTGATATCGGTTTGTTGAGTCCTGAACCATTAACCCTACATGATGGTACGGTTGTACAACCGCTACACGTACTAAAAGCTATGCTGCCAGATCCAACGTCTTTGGCTCCGGGGTATACGGGTTTAACATGTATCGGCACATGGGTTCAAGGCAAGAAAGATGGCAAAGAACGCAGCGTTTTTATCTATAACAATGCGGATCATGAAGTGGCGTACAACGATGTAGAGCACCAAGCCATTGCTTATACGACAGGCGTGCCAGCGATCACGGCTGCGGTACAATTTTTCCGTGGTAAATGGGCCGATAAAGGTGTGTTTAATATGGAGCAACTTGATCCCGATCCGTTCCTTGAAACAATGCCTAAGATCGGCCTTGATTGGCACGTTCAAGAGTTAGTGGTTGGCCAGCCAGACATTAAGATTCTTAAATAAGGATCAACTGGAGTTGTTATTTTTGTTTATTAACTTCGGTTGATTTACAGCAGTAGCGATGACTTATTCCAAGCCGATGCGATAAGTGTCGGCTTTGTTCGATTTTAAGAGTGATGAATAGATGCAAAAAAGCGAACTCAAAACCCCATATTTCATGATTGATGAAGCTAAGTTGATTGCAAATTTAGAAATTGCGAAACAGCTAAAAGAGATCTCTGGCGTTAAATTGGTATTGGCTCTGAAATGTTTCTCAACTTGGGGTGTGTTTGACATCATCAAGCCTTATTTAGATGGCACAACCAGTAGTGGCCCATTTGAAGTCAGGTTAGGTTACGAAACGTTTGGTGGTGAGACTCACGCCTACAGCGTTGGTTACAGTGAAGATGACGTAAAAGAAGTCGTCGATATCTGCGATAAGATGATTTTCAACTCACAATCTCAGTTGGCGGCTTATCGTCATCTAGTACAAGGAAAAGCATCTATAGGTCTGCGTTTAAACCCTGGAGTTAGCTACGCAGGTCAAGATTTAGCGAACCCTGCTCGTCAGTTTTCTCGTTTAGGGGTTCAAACTGATCATATTGATGCCTCAATCTTTGAAACCATTAACGGCGTAATGTTCCACATGAACTGTGAGAACAAAGACGTTGATGCCTTTATTGGTTTGCTCGATTCAATCTCTGAGCACTTTGGCCAGTATCTAGATAAGTTAGACTGGGTTAGCTTAGGCGGTGGCGTTTTCTTTACTTGGCCTGGTTATGATGTCGAAAAATTAGGCCTTGCATTAAAAGCGTTTTCTGAAAAGCATGGTGTTCAACTGTACCTTGAGCCGGGTGAAGCCATAATTACCAAAACAGCAGACTTGATAGTAACTGTGGTTGATATCGTTGAAAACGGCATGAAAACAGCGATTGTGGATTCCGCAACAGAAGCGCATCGCTTAGATACGCTGATTTATAATGAACCAGCTTCGATTCTTGAGGCCAGTGAAGAGGGTCAGCATCAATACGTTATCGGTTCTTGTTCATGTTTAGCCGGTGACCAATTCTGTATTGCGTCTTTTGAGCAACCATTAAAGATTGGTCAAAAATTGCATATTTTAGATAGTGCAGGTTACACCATGGTGAAACTCAATTGGTTTAACGGATTGAAAATGCCATCAGTTTATTGTGAACGCCTTGATGGTGATATTCAGAAATTGAATGAATTTGGCTATGCTGACTTTAAACGTTCGTTGTCTCAATGGTCAGTAAAATAATGTAAGAAAGCCCTGCAAGTCTATTGCGGGGCTTTTTACTATCGATAAATTGGCACTATTTTACAGTTTGAAACTTTTCATCTTGTCATCTAATTGGCGGGACAGGTCAGCAAGAGTTTCACTTTCTTCAGCAAGGTAATTGGCTGCCTGTGACATTTCTAGCGCAGAATCATTAATTCCACTTACGTTGCGGTTCATCTCTTCTGCGACAGCACTTTGTTGTTCTGCTGCGGTTGCAATTTGCATTGCCTTATCGCTCACATGCTGTATATGAGTAACGATTAAAGATAAATCGCTACCTGCATTTTCAGCGCGCTCAACACTACTGTATGCTAAATCTTGACTTTTTTGCATCGCGTTGGAACTGCTGACTGCCAATTGTTGCAAGCGGTTAATTGTCGTTTGGATTTGGTCCGTTGAATGGTGGGTTCGACTGGCGAGGTTTCTTACCTCATCGGCAACGACAGCAAAGCCTCGCCCTTGTTCACCAGCGCGAGCCGCCTCGATGGCGGCATTTAATGCGAGAAGGTTGGTTTGTTCTGAAATTCCGCTGATAACCGTAGTTACTTCGCTAATTTGCATCACTCCCTCTTTTAATTTATGTACTTGCTCAGTCGCGACTTCTAATTCCTGCGATAGTGCTTTGATACTATCAACGCTGGAATGCAC
The DNA here is from genome assembly GCF_963889785.1 of Vibrio sp. S12_S33. Lineage (NCBI taxonomy): Bacteria > Pseudomonadati > Pseudomonadota > Gammaproteobacteria > Vibrionales > Vibrionaceae > Vibrio > Vibrio sp. S12_S33. The sequence continues at coordinate 23,909 of NZ_CAWPQZ010000043.1, forward strand.
ATCTTTATCACCGAGTCCGGCTTCTTTGCTGGCATCTAGTGTATCTTTTGCAGTTTCTTCTGCGTGGCCTGCGACGTCAGCAACCGTTGCGCTCATTTCATTCATAGCAGTCGCTAGCTGGCTGAGCTGATCGCGCTGACTTGTGACCGCTTGGCTTGTTTCTTCGGCAGAAGATGCGATGCGAATAGCCGCTTCAGCCAGTAAATTGGCCGAAGTGACAGATTCGGTTAATGCAGTTCGAACAGATTCAACACTATCGTTGATACGAGATGCCACAATGCCAATTTCATCCTTACCCATAACTGGCACTTTGGCTGTCAAGTCACCGCTTGCTACTTTTTTCATCACTTCTTTAATGGCTTCAAGTGGAGTAATAATCGCTCGGCTGATGATTACTCCAAGTAATGTCAGTATAGCGAGAACGATGAGTGTTGCTACGCCCATTTTTAGTAGCTGCTTATTAACGGCTTGATCTATATCGTCAATCAACATGCCTGAGCCTAGTATCCAGCGCCAAGGTAAGAACCCATGAACAGCCGAAAGTTTGTTGGCGGGTTTGCCGGTATTTGTTTGCCAAGGGTAGGTTAAAAGCCCTTGTTTACCATCTTTGGCTAAATCGACCATTGTAAACCAAAACTGGCCTTCAGTATCTTTACCTGGGTTTCCCATTTGTTTTCCGACAAGATCGGCCCTGATAGGATGGGCAATAGTATGGCGAGACTCATCAATAACAAATATATAATTACCGCTATCAAAGCGTATTGCGTTGATTAGGCTCTTGGCTTGCCTTTTGGCCTCTTCCTCGGGAAGAGTTTGTTGAAGGTGTGCTATTTGCGATAAAGCGGTATCAAGTACGGCATTGAGCCGAGATTCTCGCTCTGTGAGTAAATTATCTTTTAGAGCAGTTGCGGAAATGAGCAGTAGGCTCAATAAACCGATAATTGCAACCACAACAATTGCAGTCAGCTTATAGCTGACTTTAATATTTCCAAGCTTCAACATGACGTTACCACCATTTATAGACCCCAATCTTTACCGTTGGGTGTCGGTTATAAAGTAAATGGACAGATATAATTATTTTTTTATCCACATGCTATATCGTGGACTAAGATCATAATTTTTCGAATATTTTGAGTGTATTTTGTAGTGGTAATCACATTTTTATATTGAGTGGGTCAATAGATAAATAAAGAGGGAGCCATATAGCTCACCTCTATGTATGGTGATAGGTTTAAATTTAATAAGGGCTAATTAAGCTTCAAGTATAACCCGAGTATCTTCGCTTAAGGCTTCAAGCTCATCGACAACATCTTCAATTTGTATTTCAGTCGGTAACTTAATTGCCATATTAGCAGTAAACAAACTGGAGCTTACTCCGCCACCACCAGCAATAAACACTCGTTGGCAGTCCATATCTAAGATGCTAATGCCTTGATTATCAAGAATACTCGTTATTTCGTTGACAATGCCAGCGCGATCACTCGCATCTAACCTGAGCTGATAAATAGTTTCTCTTTGATGACTATGTGGGTCTGATTCAACGATTTGTACAAGCAGCTCGGGATGGTCAATAAAAGCTTGCTGTACGAGCTGTGCATTTTGAGTTGGAAGTTCCACTTTTATTACAGCGGCGACTTGGCTTTCAATAAAATTCACTTTGCTGATAAGCCATTTACCGCCATTCTCATGTGTGATAGCAGCAAGTTGTTTAATGGTTGTTGGTGTCGCTTTACCTACGAAGTTGACGATAAATGTACTATTCATACTGAGCCTCCTAAAGCCAACAGACGAAATGTAAACCGTTTTAAATGGTTTCTTTCATTCAGTGTAGGAGTCTAAGACAAAGAATATTTGACGAAAGTCAATATTTTCAGCTTGCACCATTAATGGTTGTCAGTATTCAAACTTATCCCACAAAAAAACAGCAACTATGCGCTATTGCTTTTTTTTTAATGGGAAACGTTTGCTGTTAAATCTAATTAAAAGGTGATTTTTAAGTCAATGCCATAAAACTGAGAGTCATAACTGGCTCCGGCGTCTAAAGCGTACTTCGCTGCGTCTTGGTTACCAAACCATGGGCTACTACTGAATTGAAATTGCGCGTCACCATTCCAAGCATTCGATACCCAGCCATGAATATGGCCTACGGGGTTAAGAAAGAATAAAGTCACATTGCCCATGGTGGGTGAGCCCCATACTTCACCGCCAGTAGCCACTATCTCTTGCTCTGCTTCAAACATTAGCTCACCGACAACGGCACCAAAGAATGGTGTCACAAACAAGTCTTGCCAAGAAGGGATTTCCGCGAATGCTTCAACGCCATATTCCCAGAAGAAAGTAGACATCACACCAGAATATAAGAAAGATTCAAATTCATTAAAACCGGCATGTCTTGCTGCCGTGTAGTAAACGCCACCAAAATAGGGATGCATAATATAGTTCAAATAATGTTCATCGCGATCCCATGTAGGACCAGAAGAGACATTGTCTTTCCACTTTTTAAACACCTTATTGTCACCGTCTTTTTCCCATTTAGTGACTGATTCTGGTAAGAACGTCATTAAACCAACGGTTGCGACACTTAACCCCAGAATTGTATACGTCTGACTTTTTAGGTAATCCCAGTCTTTTGTATCTTGTACGGTGAGATATTTAGGTAGAGCTGGCTCTTCAAGGTTCAACTCTTGAGATTCCACTAAACTGGTTGAAAATGGCGAATTTGGCTGATAAATATTTAAATTATCATTAAAACAAGATGTTTGATTACAGTCGACCGTATAGGAAAACTCAATGTGTTGGTTGAAATCGTAAGTACTCGCGCTGGCGCAAGTTGGAAACGATAACATCATTGCAATGATGCTTTTCTTTGGCACGGAAGGCTCCAAGTTTTTGTTTTTAATGATCAGAATCACAATTATCTATTAAACTCTTAGAGATGAAAACAGTATTTTATCCAATTAGCGAAACTTATGAGAAAAATTGCATTCAAACAGTTATATTTTGCACTTTATACTTTGCAGCACCAATAGCAGTGTGAGTTTACACAAAAGGACACATTATGTTGAAAATAGCGATGTTAAGCACGGGTGAAGAAGTTCTTCATGGCGACATTGTCGATACCAATGCGGCTTGGCTATCCAGCGAGTTTTTTGAACATGGCTTTTCATTAGTGAAACGCTCAACGGTTGGTGATAATCAACAGTCTTTGGTCGAAGAATTACTAATGCTCAGTTTCAATAATGATGTGCTGATTGTGAATGGTGGACTTGGACCAACTTCAGATGATGTCAGTGCGGCAGCAGCGGCTCAAGCGGCTGAGCAGAAGCTGGTGTTATTTCCACAATGGCAAAAAGTACTGGAAGCATTTTTTGTTCAGCGTGGAGTTATCATGCCAGAAAGTAACCTCAAGCAAGCGATGCTACCTGAAAGTGCAGAAATTATTGATAACCCAATCGGTACTGCTTGTGGGTTTAAGGTCTTGATAAATGAATGTCAGTGCTACTTTACTCCTGGCGTGCCAAGTGAATTCAAGCAAATGATCACTCAGCAGGTACTGCCGGATTTAAAAGCTCATTACCCACAGCAGACAGGATTAGAGTGCTGCCGCTTATTTACTTTTGGTTCATCTGAATCGGCTATCTCAGATAAGTTAGACAAAATGGTCTTGCCTGAGGGGTATATGCTTGGCTATCGCTCATATCTGCCGTTTATTGAGGTGAAATTATTTGGCCCTAAAGAAGATATAGAGCGACGCGTACAACTATTGCAAATTATCTACAAGCACTTAGAGCAATATGTGGTGAGTGTTGATGAACCGATGCTTGCGCACATTGGCCATTTAATGCAAGAAAAAGGGCAATCACTAGCGATTGCAGAACAAGCAACGAAAGGTTGGCTCGCAAGTTGGTTATTAAGTAATGAGCAAGTTGAAGCATTGAGTGCCCATAGTTGGATTCTGAGCCGCAGTGTAGAATCTGACCTTGGTGATCAAGATCCGCTAGCCGCATCGTTAGCTCTTGCTGGAGCGACAAAAGAAAAATGTTCCACCTCATTGTCTTTAGTCACTGGCACTTTGATTGACGATCAATTTAGTCTTGCTTTATCTGCTCCGCAGGGAGAGTGGGGGCAAATACTCAAATTTAAACGAAGCTACAGTGCTAGTGAGCAACGTGAACTGATAGCAACTATTGCTGCCGATATGCTACGTCGTTACCTTTCCAACAAACCTGTTTTTACGCAATATGGCTCTGTGGCTCCAATAAAAGAGATGTATTTGCCATCGAGTATGATTAACAACTGAGTGTGTAGTTAGCAGTTTTTTACTATCATATTGAATATTAAACGATTTTAAATTTGTCACTGCTTATTCATAACTGAATGTTTTTTGTGCTTACAATGGATGTTCTATTGCGTATGCATCTTATGATTATTTGGTCTAAAGGCTAAGTTTATGATTTATAGCAGGAGATAAATTTGTCTCAGTTTTGAGTCTTTTTTGAGCAATCTTTCTCTTTATACTGTCAGTCCGCTTGAGAAAATTCGGCAGGAGGCTGACATGTTTCATCAATCCAGAATCTTAGTTTGGTATAAAGTGGCGAGTCAAAAAGTGATCTTAGGAGAGGCTTTAAGCAATGGGATGAGTGATGTGGTTTCACTATGGCTACATGCTCCATCAGATGAAAACAATCCAAGTTATCAAGGATATAGACTATCGTTGTTTGATGACGACGGCAGAGAAATTGCTCATAAATCAGTATCAATGGGTACTGCTGATGAAATACTATCCGGTATTAATAAAGCCAGAGCTTAGCTCTAATGCCGTTCACTTAAGGTGAGCGGCATTGTATTTTCTAGGGTATCGGCTTGGCTTTTTCTTCACGACTCTAGGGAAGGATCTTTCTCGCCTAGGTTCAAGTATTAAGCTCCCACTCATTGC
>NZ_CAWPQZ010000044.1:0-28243 GCF_963889785.1 Vibrio sp. S12_S33
GGATTGCTAGTATGAAGCATGAGAGTTACCTCTTTTTGTCTTTGATTAGTGATTAAGCACCTTTAATCAAAGCGGGTAACTCTCTTCTTTTCAAATTGAAGTGTCAGATCTAGTCGGAACTAATACACGTAGATTGCTTGTTCGTTGGGAAAAAAAATAGAAAACTACGAGGCCATACTGCATTTTGTTTGTGGCCTTATTGTTTGGAACCTATCCCTTTGGGATAGGTTCTAATAGAAAATTTGTTTGCTTTGAACATCCAAATAAATCTTATTGGCTAATTTTTGTCCACCACAATAGACAAAATAGACCTCGCGATCTTGGTACTTAACCGACTTAACCCACCCGCCTAACTCTTCAAAATCGTGCGGAGCGCAGATTTTCTCTTTGATTAGCTCATCGGTTTTCATCAAAAACACTTCTTCATGAAGCTTAAAGTCATCCGATTTGCTCACATATTCAGTCAATGTGACACGTCTTTCTTGCTTGGTGATCACAGGTGGCTGCTCAACTAATCCATCCATCGGGATCCATTCAGCGACTTCTGGCCCCCCGTCTTCATAAACAAAATAATCTGTTATTCTTCCCCAACCATCACTTTTTTCAAGGATTTTCACTTTATCGCCACGGTAAAGTACTCTTTCCACAAAAGCGTCACTCTCTGCCTTCTCTCGCACACCCAATTTGGGAGAGTTCACATAAAAGTCAATTAGTTCAGGTTTAAGAGGAGGTGGAAGTTCTGCAACCGCTTCCTCCACTATAGGCTTTTGAGGTTCTTCATCTGGAAGCGCATTAAGTAATTCTTGCTGAGGAATGAAATAAAGAAAATAGTATCCCACCCCCGCACCAGCAAGGCCAATCAGCAATAATACTATCATCAGAATCTTTTTCATTTTGGTGCTCATTCCTTTTTTTCGGACTGCACTCTTTACTCGTTCATTAATTATAGTAGAGATCTCCCCAAGTAAATTTTCTGCCAATGTCGATAGTATGGTAGCGGCAAGTTTGTCACTAACTTGATTGATTACCTTATGTTTTTCTCTCTTAACACCATAAATGGAATAAAGCGCTCATATTGCTACTACGCCTAAATTCACTTGATGAGATAAATCTTTATAGAAAATGATCACACATTGCCTTTTTTTCGTACTAAATTTAGTTAACAGCAAGGAGCTAATAATGAAATACATCTATTTTTTCTTAATCTCGATTTTCTCTACTCATCTTTACGCGGGAGAAACCCAAATTTACAATGTAAATGTAAATGTAAATGGAAATGACTACCAAGGCTATTGGGCGAAAGCGTCAGATTCAGCGCCATTGGTGTTATTGGTTCATGATTGGGATGGATTGACAGATTACGAAATGAAACGAGCTGATATGTTACGTGAGCTAGGTTACAATGTTTTCGCTGTCGATCTTTTTGGTAAAGGTATACGCCCTGAAAAGGTCGAAGACCGCCGCCAGCACACCGGTGAGCTCTATAAAGACAGAGCAAAACTAAGAGCACTAATGCAAGGCGGTGTTGACTTCGCAACTACATTGGGTGGCAATGCGAACAACCTAGTTGTGATGGGGTACTGTTTTGGCGGTGCAGCAGTGCTTGAGTCTGCCAGAGCAGGCATGATAGCGAAAGGCTTTGTTACCTTTCACGGTGGTCTTGAAACGCCAGCAGGCCAATCGTATGCTGGCACAAAATCGCCAATTGTTGTTTTTCACGGTACAGCAGATACAGCCATTACTATGGAGCAATTTGCTAACTTAGCCACTGAGCTAGAAACACAAAAAGTGCCTCACGAAATGACAACGTATGGCGGTGCACCTCACGCCTTTACTGTTTTTGATTCAGATCGTTATAGAAAAGATACCGATGAGAAATCATGGGCAAGCTTCACAACCTTCCTAGCTGAGCAAACGATGTAACAGTGTAATGGTACGGTTAACTTGGATGGTATTTAAGCCTTATAATTATCACTACTTATAAGGAATCTGATATGTCACCAAAACTACGAGTGCAAATCACCCCTCAACAGAAGCTTGAATATGCCAAGATGATGGTTGAAGATGGTTACACCAATCAACAGATACAAGATATCAGTGGTGCTTGTTCATCAGCTGTAGTGCGCTGGAAGTGCCAATATAAAGAAGAAATGTTAGGCATGACACCCACTAACAGAGTGGCATTAACACCAGAGCAGCAACGTATACAAGAGTTGGAAAAACAACTTGCTAGAGCCAAAAGAGACATCGATATATTAAAAAAGCCAGCGCCTTGTTCATACAAAGTCAGTAAAGCCTGACGTTGTCAGAAAATTGAAGAAGGCGCACCCAAAATTCACTATTTCTGAACTTTGCCGAGTGCTTGGCGTCGCCAGCAGCTGATTTTACTTATGGCAAGCGCCGAATACACCGAGAACTGGTAAAAAGTGATGTAAAGATAGGTTTAGCAAAAGTATCGAGACTGATAAAAGCCATTGAAATACCAGTTAAGTATCCGAAAAAAAGACATCGTTACAACGAGGTTGGTGAAGAAAGTATCTATGCACCTAATATATTGAAAAGGCAGTTTACCCCCGAAACTCACAATATTCATTGGGTGACGGATGTGACCTATATTCGTTCCCATCAAGGTTGGAGTTACTTGGCATGCGTATTAGATCTAGCAACGAAAGAGGTGGTCGGATATTCGTTGTCACGCTCCCCTGATACCAATTTAACTTTGGCCGCATTAGACAATGTCAATCATCAGTCAATCGTAATGGAGGTAGAGAGCTACATTCGTTTTTACAACTATAAACGAAGTCATAGTGGGATTGATTATTTGACGCCAAATGAAAAATACCAACAAATGCAAAAAGTGGCTTAAAAACTCTCCAAAAAGCTGGATCATTACAGGGATCGTGGGGCGGATACTGTAAAACGGGTTACAGTGACTTTTGCAAACTATGGATTGCGCAACCTCAATAAAAAAAGCCACCGAAAATCGGTGGCTTAATATTATAATAAAAAGCTAATATCTCTTTCTTTGATCGCTATTTGTCTTTACCTAATGATAGTAACCATATCGAAAAAGCGGCAACAACTGCAAAACCGCTGAAGATAATAACGGGCATAGCGCTGTAACCTAGGATATGCCAAATAACCGATTCTAATGTACTCATGGGTTAATCCTTCTATTGCCAGCCTTCAACACCTTGCATGTCTGGTAGTTTATGAGCGATGCCTTTGTGGCAATCTACACACGTTTTTTCACCAGAAGCAAGTGCTGTCGAGTGTTGCTCAACACTGCGTGGACCCTGTTCAGAGAAGTCCATGAACTCAAACTCATGGCAGTTACGACATTCAAGTGAGTCATTACTTTTCAAGCGCGACCACTCTCGTTCCGCTAAATGAGCGCGACGTGCTTGGAATTTTTCGGGTGTGCTAATTGTTCCTAATACGTAATGAGCAAACAGTTCTTTCGAAGCTTGTACTTTACGCACAATTTTGTCTGTCCATTCATGCGGAACGTGGCAATCAGAGCAGATAGCTCTCACTCCTGAACGGTTTGAATAGTGTATGGTTTCTTGGATTTCAGCGACGATAGGAGCGTGGCAACCTGAGCAAAACTCTTCAGTGTTGGTGGCTTCCATACCAGTGTTGAATGCCCCCCAGAATAGAAGCCCACCCGCAAAGCCCATAAACAATACAATGCCAACGGCAGCCTTGCTCGGGCTTATTAGTCGCTTCCAAAACGCTTTCAGTAATTTCATATATAGCCTCTTATGCTGTATTTGTGGCTATGATTAGCGTAGCGAATCAACAGGTTTAAATTCGTTCTCAACCAATGGTTTTGCATCGGCTTGGGGAACGTGGCACTGCAAACAGAAGTAACGGCGCGGTGACACGTCCGCTAATACGGCATCATCACGGTTCACATAGTGAGTGACGCTGATTTTTGTCGCTCCCATCTCTTTTGCGTTTTTCCAGCTATGGCAAGAGAGACATTTATTAGCATTTAATGACACTTCATAGCCGCGAATATTGTGCGGAATGAGTGGTGGCTGGTACACGTATTCACTCTCTAACGCATGGTCACGAGGGTAGTGCTTAAAATCGTCCGCAGGGCGAGTATCTTCCAGTTGTGTTGCGCCTCGTAAAGATTCAAGCCCACCAGTGCCGCCAGGGTTTTCAAGCTGAGCTTGAGCTACCCCAACAAGTAATGCATTGACAGATAAAAGCGCGATTAGTAGTTTTTTCATCTTAAAATTCTCCGCCTAATGGCTCATTCTTTGAGCGGCTGCGCTGTGGCAGCCGATACATTCGTTAACGGGCTTATGCCACTTTGGTGATCTTAACTGGGCACTTTTTGAAGTCAGTTTGCTTCGATAGTGGATCCGTCGCGTCTAAGATCAGCTTATTAATAAGAATGCGAGCATCAAAGAACGGTACAAATACTAAGCCTTGAGGTGGGCGGTTACGACCACGAGTTTCAACTCGTACTCGAACCTCACCGCGTTTGTTTGAAATCAGTACTTCATCACCACGGCGAAGACCTCGTGATTTTGCATCTTCAGGATGGAGATAACACAACGCATCTGGTACGGCTTTATACAGCTCAGGTACACGACGCGTCATGGTGCCAGTGTGCCAGTGTTCCAGTACACGACCGGTACATAACCACAAGTCGAATTCCGCATCAGGCGTTTCTGGTGGTGCTTCGTAAGGGGCTGAAATGATCCACGCTTTACCATCAGGTTTACCATAGAAATCCCAGTCAGAGCCTTTCTTCGCATAAGGATCCGAGCCTTCCTTAAAGCGCCATAATGTTTCTTTGCCATCAACCACAGGCCAGCGTAGTCCGCGTACTTTATGGTAGGTATCATAAGGTGCTAAATCGTGACCGTGACCACGTCCAAAGCTAGCGTATTCTTCAAATAGCCCTTTTTGTACGTAGAAACCAAAGTGATGGGCATCGTCATTCAATTCACGAGCTTCTTCAATTGGGAATTGGTCAACTTGTCCGTTTTTGAATAGTATATCAAACAGAGTTTTACCTCGGTATTCTGGCGCTTTGGCGAGCAGTTCTTCTGGCCACACTTCTTCTACTTTGAAGCGTTTAGAGAACTCCATTACTTGCCATGAGTCAGATTTAGCTTCACCGACAGTGTCCACTTGTTGATACCAAGCTTGGGTACGACGCTCAGCATTACCGTAAGCGCCTTCTTTTTCTATCCACATTGCAGTTGGAAGAATAAGGTCAGCTGCTTGCGCGGTTGCTGTTGGATACGGGTCAGAAACGACAATAAAGTTTTCTGGGTTACGATAACCTGGCAAACGTTCTTCGTTGATGTTTGGGCCTGCTTGCATGTTGTTGTTACATTGGACCCAATAAGCGTTGAGCTTGCCATCTTTCAACATACGATCTTGCAGTACAGCATGGAAGCCTGGCTTTGGTGGAATGGTGCCTTCCGGTAGTTTCCATGTTTTTTCAGCAATAGCACGGTGTTTTGGGTTGGCGACCACCATGTCAGCAGGCAGGCGGTGAGCAAAGGTACCCACTTCACGCGCAGTACCGCAAGCTGAAGGTTGACCCGTTAACGAGAATGGACTGTTGCCTGGCGTCGCGATTTTGCCCGTTAATAAGTGGATATTGTACACAAGGCTATTCATCCAAACACCGCGGGTGTGCTGATTCATACCCATGGTCCACAGCGACATAACTTTAATGTTTGGATCTGCATATTGCTTGGCGAGTGCAATCAACTTATCTGGTGCAACGCCAGATAATTCTGATGCTTTTTCGACGGTATAAGGGGCAACAGAAGCTTTGTACTCTTCAAAATTGATGGCCGTCATATCGCCAGAGTTAGCATTTTTTGCTGCTTTTTGCAGTGGATGTTCATCACGCAGACCATAACCAATGTCGGTAGTCGCTTGCTTGAAGTTGGTGTGCTTATTGACGAAATCCCAGTTTACCGCATCATTTTGAATGATGTAGTTGGCAATAAAATTGGCAATAGCAAGGTCAGATTGAGGGTGGAAAATGTAACCGTTATCAGCCAATTCGAAAGAACGATGGTAGTAAGTCGATAGAACGTTGACTTTAACATGTGGGTGACTTAAACGGCGGTCAGTGATACGAGTCCAAAGCACAGGGTGCATTTCTGCCATGTTTGAACCCCAAAGCACAAATGCGTCAGCATGTTCGAAGTCGTCATAACAGCCCATTGGTTCATCAATACCGAAGCTACGCATAAAACCGACAACGGCCGATGCCATACAGTGACGTGCGTTCGGGTCGATATTGTTGGAACGAAAACCGGCTTTCATCAGTTTAACGGCAGCGTAACCTTCCATAACGGTCCATTGACCAGAGCCAAACATACCAACGCTGGTTGGCCCTTTATCTTTCAGTGCCTGTTTCCATTTATCCGCCATTACATCGAAAGCTTGATCCCATGAAACGGGAGTGAAGTCGCCATCTTTGTGGTATTGACCATCTTTCATGCGTAGTAGCGGCTGTTCAAGGCGATCTTTCCCATACATGATTTTTGAAAGGAAATAGCCTTTTATACAATTCAACCCTTTGTTTACTGGTGCTTCAGGGTCACCTTGCGTGGCAACTACTTTACCGTTTTGGGTACCGACCAACACAGAGCAACCTGTACCGCAGAAACGACAAGGAGCTTTATCCCAAGTAATTTTGGTTTGGTCTGTACTGGCAATTAGGTTAGTTGCAGAGGCAGGTAAGCTAATTCCTGCAACGGCAGCAGCTGATGCGGCCGCGTTTGCTTTCACAAACGCACGTCTTGTCATTTTCATACTTCACCCTCAATTTGGGAATGTTGTTTTCCATTGTCAGTATTAATTTCGTCTAGATCCGTCTCAATTTGGTGATACACCAAAACGGTACTGAGAACGTGCGGTAAATTGTCAATCGCATCAATCGTGTCAGTGACAAAACCTTGGTTTTCGGTTTCCAACACCACGACTATTTTTCCTTCTGGACTTTCACCATAAATTTCAGCGTTATCAAACGATTCGATTTGCGCTTTTATAGCGGCTAAGTGTTCGGGGACAACATGAACGACTAAGCTTGAAATGTGCACTTCGTTGAGCGACATATTTATCTCTCATTATTATTAATATGGTTTACACTGATGGCAGCGGTAGGGCAGAGAGAAACACAGGCTCCACATCCATTGCAGTCATCGATGTTTATAATGGGTTGTGCGACCTTGCCAATTTGTAATTTGAAGCTTATCGCCATTAATTCACAGGTTTCGCTACAACTGCGACATTCGACATTTTGTTCTGCTAAGCAAGCTTGGCTTATTGCGGCTTTAGCTAACCAAGGTGTTTCTGTCCTTGGTTTGAAAATAGGCTCAGGACAGGCATCGGCACATTGATAGCAAAAAGTGCATTCATCAATACGGAAATCAACCGTGGGAAACCCTCCATCACCATGCGTGATAATACGAGTTTCACAAGTCGCCAAGCAGCGTCCGCAGCGGGTACAGTTATCAGTGAATGCATTTGGTTTTGCAATCCAAGGCAGGCGGACGATATTGTCGTCAACATGATGCCTTGCAAAGAAACGTCTTTTTGATAAATCGACCAAAGTTATACACCCTGAATTTAATGTAACGACTAGTAATAAAAGCTTAGCTTGTGCTTAACAAATTTTCATTTATCTATATATAAATTGTAGTTTTTGTCATATATGTATAAATACCTATAAGGGGGTAATTGGCGGGGTATGTTGTTTTAGATCAACAAATTCTGACCCGAGTGATCACATATTGAATGGTTTTCACGGCTTGCGTATAAATCGGATATAATATTTATAGCCATGAACTGGGAGTCATTTTTTGATACAAAATACGGGAAAATCGGTTACAAGTACGATTGCTAAAGCAATGTCGTTGATCTTGTTGCTATCGGTTGCGATCACCGGTTATGCAATTATTACTTTGGCCTCGTCGCTAAATGATGCGGAAGCAGTGAATGTAGCGGGGTCAATGCGCATGCAAAGCTATCGATTAGCGCATGATATTCACAGTAACTCGGTAGATTATCCTTCGCACATTTATTTATTTGAGCAATCTTTGTATTCATCTTCGATGAAAGCGTTGCAGCGTTGGCCTGTCCCTAAAGAGATCACTCAAGATTACTATCAGTTAATCATTCGCTGGCATCAGTTAAAAAAGGTCTTAAATAGCGAAAACAAAGCGCAATATCTTGATGAAGTCGCTCAATTTGTGGCTCAGGTTGATGGTTTCGTTTTCAAGTTACAGCATTTCTCTGAACAAAAACTGATTAAACTTGCTTGGTTTGGCGGTATTGGCTTAGGTGGTGTTTTGGGGATATCACTGTTTGTCGTTCACTTTATTCGCAAAGAAGTGGTGGTTCCGCTAAGGTCATTGGTCACCGCCAGTGAACAGATTCAAAACCGCTCTTTTGATGTTGAACTGAATGTGACTAGCCACAATGAGATGGGGATTTTAACGCGTACTTTTAACCGAATGGCAAAAGATCTTGGGCAGTTATATCGAGGGCTTGAGCTGGCGGTTAACGAAAAAACTCATAAGTTAGAAAATGCAAACCAGTCGCTTCAAGTGCTATATAATTCTTCACAAGAATTAACAGCATCGCGTATTAGCCAAGATAATTTTCAGGCAATTTTAAGACACATAGTCAGTTTGGAAGGTGTGGTTTCTGCTCGGTTGGAGGTGCATGATGAAGAGGGGAAAAGCACAGTGTTGTCTCAAGGTGAGTGCAGCAATGAGTCACCGTTGCCATTGACCCTTGGTGGAAAACAACTTGGTAACTTATATATCCAATACGGTTTGCCTTGTCCGAATAAAACATTGATTGATAACTTCGTGCAAATTTTGTCGCGGGCTATTTATTACAATCAAACTCAAAAGCAAGCCGAGCAACTGATTTTAATGGAAGAACGTGCAACGATTGCTCGCGAACTGCATGATTCTTTAGCTCAGTCACTATCGTATCTAAAAATACAAGTATCCTTGTTAAAACGAGTCATCGGTAGACAGAATCAGCACAAAGATGAAGCCAGTACTAAACAAATCATTGTTGATATCGACCAAGGTTTGTCGGGGGCTTATACCCAACTGCGTGAGTTATTAACCACGTTCAGATTAACCATACGCGAAGGTAATTTTGGTCAGGCTTTAAAAGAGATGCTTGAACAGCTTGGTTCACAAACTACAGCGCAGATAGTGCTGAGTAATAACTTATCTTCAATGGAATTAGACGCACACCAACAGGTGCATTTATTGCAGTTAATCCGCGAAGCAACGATGAATGCCATCAAACATGCTAGTGCAAATTCAATTGCTATCTTTTGCGATCAATCCGATGAGGATGTGGTAGTTATGGTTAAGGATGATGGTGTCGGTTTTGATAAACATTCAGCTAAGCTGAATCACTATGGTTTAACGATTATGCAAGAAAGAGCAACTAGATTGTACGGTGATTTATCAGTAACATCTTCACCAAATTCGGGATGTGAAGTTGTATTAAAATTTAAGAATTCAAAGGATACACATTATGACAATATGTAGAGTAATGCTGGTGGATGATCATCCTTTGATGAGACGCGGTATAAACCAGCTACTGAGTTTTGAAGATGATTTTGAAATCGTAGCTGAAGCTAATAATGGTATGGATGCGATAGCATTGGCTCATGAAACTGAGCCAGACTTAATTTTGCTCGATTTGAATATGAAGGGCATGTCAGGGTTAGACACGCTCAAAGCTCTGCGAGCCGATGAGTCGAATGCCATTATTGTCATTCTAACGGTTTCAGATAATGCGTCAGATATTGAAGCGATCGTTAAACAAGGCGCTGATGGCTACCTTTTAAAAGACACTGAGCCTGATGAACTGATTGAACTATTGAGAGATGCAGCGCGTGGTGAAAAGGCGTACTCGCAATTTGTAAGTCGCTACTTAAGTGAACGTGATGATCATGAAAATGTGTTTGATGCCTTAACAAGCCGAGAAATGCAGATATTAAAAGAAGTGGCAAAAGGGTATCGCAATAAACAAATCGCGGATCGTTTGTTTATTTCAGAGTCGACAGTAAAAGTCCATATGAAAAGTTTGCTGAAAAAGCTAAAAGTACCTTCGAGAACTGCTGCAACGATACTTTATTTAGAGTACTTTGGTGACAATCAATAGCAATAAAACAGTTATAAAAAGGGCGTTCAATTGAACGCCCTTAGTTTTTGGTAACGGTGTTATGCCGTCATTGGTACAAGTATTACTGTACCGATAATAACGGTAATCAAGCCTAATAACACTGGCACAGAAGTACGTTTTACCACTTCAAATGGGCTGATATGCCCCATGCCTGCAGTTGCTACTACCACCCCAGAAACTGGTGAAATAGTACGGCCTAGGTTTGAAGCTTGAAGCATTGGGATAATCAGAAACGCTGGGTTGATGCCTAATTTAGCAGCTAAAGAAGGCGCAAGTTCTACAAACGCATAGAATGGTGCGTTACCTGAACCGGTTGCAATAGCGGCAGCGACAGTCAAACCAGTTAAAATGAGCATTAGCGCAACACCGCCAGCCCCCGCAGATTCAGCAAGATGAAGTAGATTATCAATCGCGCCAATAGACATCAGACCTTGTGCAAATACACCAGCTGCGACTAACAGCATTACTACACCTTTAAAGGCTTCAGCCATGCCTTCGTAACATGATTCAAGATCTTGCAGGGTTTCTTTACCATTAAAACGTTTAGTCACGAAATCAATCAGTGCACCGAGGAAGATAGAGCCGACAACAATGGTGTAAATATCGAGGCTTAATCCTTCAATAGTCTCGCCGTTAAACAAGAATACACCGATAATAGGTAGAAAAGGTAGTGCAGCATAATAGGCTGGGGCATTGACCTCGATAGTTGACACATCAATTTTTTCCATTGGTGTATTGTCTTTCTTATCTAGATATTTATTCCAGAAAAACGCTGCCGCAGCCATGACGATGATGGCACAAATCGATACAGGTAAAACGGTTTCTACGGCAAATACGTGTAACGGTAAGCCTGATTTTTCAGCCGCAATAACAACGTCGCCAGAAGTAGGAGAAAGGATGATCGCTGCAGGCGATGCACAAACGGCAACTGCTGCCGGGCGTGAAATGCCCATTGCGGTCATCATTGGGAATAACGTCGCCATTAATAACACGCCAAGACCCGTTGCAGAACTGACAGCTAGTGACATTAGACACGCTACAATATAAGCAGCAACAAGTAATACGTATGGAGATTTGATCACCGAAAGAGGTTTAGAAAATTGTTTTACGACAACGTTATTGGCACCAATGTGAGTCATATACGACGCAAAACCACACAGCAACATGATTTGCATACCTAGGCCACCCCCACGGTATTGCAGCATATATTTCACGTACTCAAGCGAGTCGGTCACCATGTTGCCAGTAGAAGCAATTTTAGCAGGCAAAATTTTATAGCCCAATAATCCTGTTAATAAAAGCAGTAAGATACCTGCGGTCAATAATACGCCCGCAGGTTTGTATCCTTTTACAATGAAGTAACCAACTGCAACCGTTACCACTAAGCCAATGAGAAGCTCCAGCATTTAACTCTCCTGAAATTATGAAAAAGTTCAACAATGTGTATCAATTTATGATAAGGAATTTACAGAAAAGAGTGCTGTAGCACGAGAGTAACTTGAACATTAAATGATCTAAAACAAGAAAAATATCACTTAGAAGCCTAGTTTAAAATTCTGGGATAGTGTTATGGGTTTAGATGTTAAAACTATTGATGGTATCAGTAGTAAGGTTATATCTCGTGTATTTTCACTTATGGAAAGGATCGCAAAAGTCAGTGTAACAGGGCTGCCCCTGTTACACTAAAATATAATGATAGAATTTAAGAGTACTGACGAACGATAAGCTGCCAATTGGCTCTTTGTTGCTCTAATTGCTGTTTTACTTGTAGATAACGTAGCTTAAGCAACGAATGCTCATATTTGCGTACCATATTATGTTTTTTACTTTCTAAGATTTGTTTTTTTAATTCGTAGTACTCATGCAATTGCTGAGTAAGGGAGTCAAATTCACGTTGAATATTCGCCATTACATGCTGATGGTTAGGTAGTGCCTCGATTTTCTTTTGTGTATTTTTGAATGCCATTAAGGCTTTCGCTTTTTCTACTTTAAATTGAGGAGAAACGCGTAATTTACGAGCTAACCCAAACCAAGCACAAACTTTAATCAACCACTTTGTCGGATCATACTGCCACCAATAAATACCATTCCGGTAGTCATTTTCAAAAATATGGTGGTAGTTGTGGTAACCTTCTCCGAAAGTGAAAAACGCTAAAATTCCATTGTCTTTCGCAGTGTTTTTATCAGTGTACGGTTGAGTTCCCCAAATGTGGGCCAACGAATTGATAAAAAATGTGGTGTGGTGGTTAAGAACCAAGCGTAGCGCGCCGACGACTAGAATCATGCCAATCATATCGTTATAAATCAGCCCTAACGCAATAGGCACCCCAAAGTTCATAATGATAGCTAAGGGGACGTAGTACTTATGTTGCCACATCACGATTTTATCTTTCTGCAAATCGCGGCAATTGCTGTAATCGGTATAGCTGTCATTATGATAATCACGAAGCATCCATCCAATATGTGAAAACCAAAACCCCCGCTTTGCTGAATAAGGGTCTTTATCATTATTGTCGACATGCTTATGGTGTACACGATGGTCAGAAGACCAATGTAGCGCACTATTTTGTAGTGCAAATGCACCACCTAAAGCAAACAATATCCGCAAAGACCAGTGTGCTTCATAGGCTTTATGAGACCAAAGTCGGTGGTAACCAGCGGTGATGGAAAGATTACAAAATGAGAAACAAACGACCAACCATAACCAATGTTCGAGACCATAGCCAAATTGCCATCCATATAAAGGCGCAGCGATAGCAGCCAACAAAAAGCTCGAGCTAAACACAAAAATATTTAACCATATCAGTGGTGGTTTTGAATTTGATTCCATAACAAAAAAGTCCTTGGGCTTACATGTGTTCGCTAGAATATCAGCGCACACATGTAAGTCAAACAAGTTTAGCTAATCTTTATGTAAAATGTGAACAGTATGTTTTGCTTTTTCCTTTGAAGCGAATAGTATAAAAGGCGACAATAATCCTTACAGGAAGTAATAAGGACTAGGATATGGAAATTAAAGTAGCTGAATATTGTGATTATGAACGAATTGCACAGCTTCATGCACAGAGTTGGCGCACCCACTACCAAGGTATTTTGGGCAAAGAATACCTCGACAATGATGTACTCGAAGACCGTTTATTGATCTGGCAAACACGCCTTATCAACCCACCATTTAATCAACACGTATTGTTGATTGAAGAGGGTGGGTTATTGTGTGGTTTTATATGTGCATTTGGTAATCATGATTTTGAAAAAGGGAGCATTATTGAATCCCTTCATATTGACGAAAACTATCGAGGTCGAGGTATCGGCCGTAAGCTCATTCAAGAGATGGTATCTTGGATTAATCACTACTTTCCTGACAGCGGTGTATATCTGGAAGTGATGGCTGATAATAAGCAAGCCATTGATTTTTATGATTACCTTGAAAGTCAGCCTAAAAGCGAGCGTTTATGGCATTCACCCTGTGGAAATGATATCAAAGAGTGCGTTTATTCTTGGAAAAGCCCCAACGATTTACTGACTGCGGTTTCAGCTTGATTCTACTTTGAAAGACGTTGTGCGTATCATCTTATGTTATTAAATCTTTTCATCTCTAAAAACAGTTTAACCTAGAAATACGAGATACAGTAAATACGGCCAGCATACGCTGGCCGTATTGCAGATTACTGGTTTGCTTTATCTTGATGATGATCGCGATAGTATTGCCACTGTTCTACTTTGTTGCCTTCTGACAATACACAATAAGTGACACGCATACCATTCTCAGTCACGGTTTCCAGCATACCGTTTTGCTGCACACAATATACTGCTGCTGGGTTAGAAACTGACGTGTATTGTTTTACTTGATATTGCTCGGAGTTGTTGGAAGAACAACCCACCAGCGCAATAGAAGCAATAATGGCACCTAAAAATAAACCGCTTTTTTTCATGATTTGACCTCGAGTATATTCAATGAGTGGCTTAGTGATATTGTAGAATAACTTTTTAAAAACCATTGTGTTAAGTTTGTCAAAAGATCGATGTCGTCTAGAATTAAAGCGTATAGCTGATAGGAAAGTATGAATTTAGTCTCATTACTCATCCACTTGTCTTAGAAATGCCAATGAAGGTGGGCTAGTGGTGAATAGAGAATAGCGCTTTTGTAAGGAAACGAACTATGTCTGAAACGCAGCAAGAACAAAGTAAATTTCGATTGGTGACACGCAGTGATTTTGATGGTTTAGTGTGTGCCGTTTTGTTAAAACGGCTTGATCTTATTGATGATATTTTATTTGTACACCCCAAAGATATGCAAGATGGCAAAGTGGAAACAACCGAGCGTGATATTGTTACCAACCTACCTTATGTTGCCAATGCTCATTTAATTTTTGATCACCATTTGTCAGAAACGATCCGCAACGAAGGTGAACGTCCTAATCACATTATTGACCCACACGCTCCTTCTGCGGCTCATGTTGTATGGGAATATTATGATGGTAACAACACTTTCCCCCAAGAGTGGCAGGAAATGCTCATTGCTGTTGATAAAGGTGACTCAGCCCAGTTTAGCCGTGATGAAGTATTAGATTCGACTGGATGGAATTTGCTGAACTTCTTAATGGATGCCAGAACAGGGTTAGGGCGTTTTCGTGAGTTCCGTATCTCAAACTACAATTTGATGATGGATTTGATTGAATATTGCGCAAGTCATTCTATCGACGACATACTTGCCTTGCCGGATGTACAAGAACGTATTGCTTTGTACCGTGAGCATGAAACGTTGTTCAAACAACAAATCCAAAGGTGTGCCAAAGTTTACTCTAACTTGGTATTCCTAGATCTTACTGCGGAAGAGACGATCTATGCGGGGAACCGTTTCATCATTTATGCGTTGTTCCCACAGTGTAATATCTCGATCCATAAAATGTGGGGATTCCAAAAGCAGAATATTGTGTTTGCGACTGGCAAGTCGATTTTTGATCGCAGCTCAAAAACTAATATTGGTGCACTGATGCTTAAATTTGGTGGAGGCGGGCATCAAGCGGCGGGAACGTGTCAAATTACGATAGAGCAAGCCGAGCAAGTTGAAAAAAATCTAATCAAACAGATAACTACAGATGGTTAGTCTTTTACTATTCGTACAATAAAGCATTTAACAGGCCCTGCCAGTCAGGGCTTTTGCGTATCTGGTATGTTAGTCTTTAGCAAAATTCAAAATTCAAAATTCAAAATGACTAAATGCTATGAGACACCTTAACACCCTAATTCATCCTGATATTGATCACCTTGATGACAAAATTATTTTCCAACGAAATGCGGCCAGAGCAATAGTCTTAGATGGTGAAGATATATTGATGCTTTACACTGAACGCTACCATGACTACACCATTCCAGGCGGTGGTGTGGATGAAGGTGAAGATATTATCGCGGGCATGGTTCGCGAACTCCAAGAAGAAACTGGCGCTCAAAATATTCATTCAATTAAACCGTTTGGCCTGCTTGAAGAGTTTCGCCCTTGGTTCAAAGATAATGCCGATGTCGTGCATATGATCTCTTATTGCTACACCTGCAAAATTAATCGCCAATTAGGCAAAACCAATTACGAAGACTATGAGCAGAAAAATGGTATGAAGCCGGTTTGGATTAATATTCACGATGCTATTGCTCACAATGAGAAGACCATGGCAGAAAGTCCGAAAAAGGGTATGAGCATTGAGCGAGAAACGTTTCTGCTGCATTTGATTGCAAAAGAGCTGCTGTAGGTTAAAAATGTTTTAATGTCTTTTAAAACGCTAGATAGCATCCTCTGCTGCCACTTTGTCGCCATTTTTTGGCGGCAAAGAATTCAAAGACTTCAGCTTCTCCCTTGGTAGTGAATTTCTTGCGAACGCGCTTATCACTAATAGCATTCGCAGAACCAGCTTTTAAATTACCGATAGATATAGAACACTAACACCAAGCTGTATAATTAGGGGGAAGTGGTTAAACAATGTTTTAAAATGTTGTGAGGGCAAAAATGTCAAGTTTTAGGGTAGGGGCTCTTTTATTGAAAAAAAGAGCCTCATAATTTTGATGCTATTTATGATCTAACTTTCGAAAATGAGGTTCAGCTTTTAGATAACTTCGTGCATTGCGGATTATCTTTGGATGGGTCGTACACTCCTTCGAAAGCGAGTAATCGTACTTCCATTCGCGCCCCAAAATATTCAAGCTGTACGAGTGGATCATCTTCTTTTTTGATTTGAGCACTGAATGTGTCTAGTAGAGAAGCGATAAAGTTTTTGACGGACTGATCTGCATCGTCGAGGTAGTGCGATAAGTTGTCTTGTTTCATTATTATTAAGCCTGCCAACGTTGATATCAGTATTCATGAGGTTATAGCAATAGCTCTACTTAACCTTTCATTTTTTGATCATAGTTTATATAAGAACCATAACACAAAATAAATGATGTCAACTTAAAATAAAGTGCATTTAGGTCCTTTAAAGTACACTTTTAAATTTATTATCACGTTTTACTTATATATATCTGATAAACTAGTCAAAATTTGAGTCATGGATTGCCGTTCATTTGATTTTAGCTTTCTTAGAGCCTCGACTATCAGTAAGTCTCGAATATGTTGTACTTGTCTGAGTTTGTGAAATTCAGGGAATTGCCTCATCTCACTGGTAAAGTTGACATGAGTATTGAGCTTAAAACCAAGTTTAACCCTAAAGCCAATGGAAACAGGAAAGTGTATGATTTTATTGGGTTTTTCTAACACCTCATATTGATATCTTGATAATCCTAGAACTCTTGATATTGTATCAATTGAAATGTTGTTTTCTTCTCTGAACCTCTTCACTGTTATTGCAACTGAATGATAGTAGTCAATTGCAAACTCATTGATATCTAATACTGCTGGCGGAAATAAGCTACTGTAGTTTTCTATCACACCATACTCTGATTCAATAGCAGCCCTGAACGTGAGGAATTCTCGTCGTGATTCTTCACTTAATGTATTGCAAACCATGTTCAGAAAAGTATTGAATTGTTCTGTTGGTAGACGCCCAATGCAGACCAGTGCTTCTACAGCATTGTCATCCATTCCACGGTAAAATTCTTTGAGTTTGAAGCCATAATAAAATGCAGTCATTGGAACCATTGTGGCCCATGAATAGGCGGCCACAATATGAATAGGTCGCATAGAATGGTAACTTTGCTGCATATATCTTTTCAAGGTTCCACTATTGATGCCGGAAAAACGTTTATCTAGCGCCTTGAAAGTTAATCCTTGTGCTCGTCTGACGTATGACATAGCGATCGAAATATCTGAATCAATAGTTTTCAGCATTTCATCTAAGCGATCAATTTCTTGATCCGATACAGCTAAAGCTTTTGTGTTATCGAGGTTCGACATATAAATCCTAGGGGGATGTATTTGATCAAAAATTTAAATAAATTGGATAGGCATTGATATTGATGAAGTTCAGAAACACTATCAAGTTCTTTTTATAGAGTTTGTTTATATTGTTTCTAAGCGATACAAGAGGAAATTTCTGCATTTCATCGTTCAAGAGATGCTTTAGACCTCGCAACTTGCCTTAGCAAAGCGTTTCGGGCTTTCGTTAATTTGATTTTTCTCTATACTTATCCAAGTGACTGAATTATTGATAATTTAAACTAATGGAAAGTCATAGTTTAATAAGTAGAGGGATTCTAGTATGGGAAAAATCAAACCGATGGTATTGGGTATAGCACTCACACTTTTAAGTGGAGTGTCGGCCGCTAAAGTCATTGAAACGACCACCTTGGCTGGCTTTGGGCAAGCAAAATATCCTGCTGATTTTTCTCATTTCGATTATGTTAATCCTAACGCTCCGAAATATGGAAAAGTGACTTATGGGCAAATTGGTACTTATGATAATTTCAACCGCTTTGCATCACGTGGAGCGCCAGCGGCTGGTAGCGGCGAGCTCTATGACTCCTTGATGTTTTCACCCAGTGATGAGATTAACACCTATTATCCTCTTATTGCCTCTAACGTCCGTTATTCCGATGACTATAGCTGGTTAGAGTTAGATATTAACCCGAAAGCTAGGTTTCATGATGGCCATGCCATTACTGCCGAAGATGTGGAATTCACGTTTAATAAATTTATGGCAGAAGGTGTACCGCAGTACCGTTTGTTTTATAAACAAGTCAAGTCGGTGAAAGCGATAAAACCGTTGACGGTTCGCATTGAAATGTCAGAACCAAATCGCGAAAAATTGTTTAGCTTAGCGCAGTCAACTCAAGTTCTGCCAAAGCATTATTGGCAAGATAAAAATCTAGCTGAGCCACTAAATGAACCACCGCTTGGAAGCGGTGCCTACAAAGTGGTGAATTACCAGTCCGGGCAAACTGTGACTTATGGCTTAGTTGAAGACTACTGGGCGGCAAAATTACCAGTCAATATTGGCCGTAATAACTTCAAACAAGTTCAGTATGACTATTATCGCGATGATACCGTCATGCTAGAGGCGTTTAAGGCTGGAGAGTTCGATTTGCGCCAAGAGAACTCTGCGAAATTTTGGGCCAATTCGTACGTGGGTGTAAATTTTGATAAAGGATATATCAAGAAAGAGGAAATTGCCCACGACAGTCCAGCTTCGACCCAAGGTTTTGTATTCAATATTCAACGAGACGTGTTTAAAGATCCTAAAGTTCGTGAAGCACTTAACTACGCGATGGACTTTGAATGGATGAATAAAAATATGTTTTATGATCAATACACTCGCACTCGCAGTTACTTCCAAAATACCGATTATGAAGCGAAAGGGCTGCCAACTGAGCAAGAGCTTGAAGTACTTTCTGCATTTAAAGATAACATTCCACCCCGTGTATTTACCCAAGAATTTCACCCCCCCGTAACCGATGGGACAGGGCGAATCCGTGCACAATTACGTACAGCGTTCAAATTGTTAAAAGAAGCGGGTTGGGAGCTAAAAGATAAGGTCATGACTAACACCACAACCGGTCAGCTTTTTAGTTTTGAATTGTTGATTGACAGTCCAACGACAGAGCGTATAGCAATACCGGTGCAGAAAAACTTAAAGCTGATGGGTATTGAAATGAAAATTCGTACTGTAGATACCACGCAATACCTCAAGCGGTTGCGTGATCGTGATTTTGACATGTTGTCTTCTGCTTATTCGGCAAACCCATATCCTAGCCCGAACCTGATGATTATTTGGAACTCTCAATACATTGATTCCACTTATAATCGTGCTGGAGTGATGGACCCTGTGGTCGATAAACTCACCGAAGAAATTGCTGAAAATCAAGAAAACCCAGAGAAACTTCTGACATTAGGTCGAGCATTGGATCGCGTGTTGCAGTGGAATTTTTACATAATTCCGCAATGGTATTTAAGCCAGTACCGCGTAGCGACATGGGACAAATTTGAACGACCACAGCTTATGCCGAAGTATGACATCGGTATTGATACTTGGTGGGTCTCTGAGCAAAAAGAGCAGCGACTACCAGAAAAACGTCGTTAAGAGGTTGTCATGGCAGCGTATGTTTTCCGCCGATTGTTACTGGTTATTCCCACGCTGTGGGCCATCATCACCATCAATTTCTTTATTATTCAAATTGCGCCTGGTGGTCCTGTAGAGCAAGCGATCGCGCAAATGGAAGGTCACAGCGACGGTATCATGGAGCGCTTTACTGGCGGTGGCAAAGAGGTGGATATTCCCGTTTCTGGTGATTCTGCAGTCGGTTATAAAGGTTCACGTGGGCTTGATCCTGAAGTGGTGGAAGCGATTAAAAAGCAGTTTGGTTTTGATAAGCCCTTACATGTACGCTACGTTGAAATGCTTAAGAATTACATCACTTTTGATTTTGGTGAGAGCTTGTTTAAAGGTGGTAACGTTATTGACTTAATTGTCGAACGTTTGCCCGTTTCCATATCGTTAGGTTTGTGGAGCACTTTAATCATTTACCTTATTTCAATACCATTAGGCATAGTGAAAGCGATTCATCATGGTTCAAGGTTTGATATTTGGTCAAGTGCCGTTGTCATTGTGGGCTACGCGATTCCAGGGTTTCTGTTCGCGATAATCTTGATCATCTTATTCGCGAGCGGCAATTATTTTAGTTGGTTTCCACTGCGCGGGTTAGTTTCAAATAACTTTTCAGACTTAACGTGGTATCAACAAATCGCTGATTACTTTTGGCATTTAGCCTTACCAATCTTTGCCATGGTGATTGGTGGTTTTGCGACTTTAAGTATGCTGACTAAAAATTCATTCCTTGATGAAATCAATAAACAATATGTGGTGACAGCAAGGGCTAAGGGACTTGACGAAAACCGCATCCTTTATAAGCATGTGTTTCGTAATGCAATGCTGATTATTATTGCAGGTTTTCCGAGTGCGTTTATCAGCATTTTTTTCACTGGTTCCATGCTTATCGAGGTGATGTTTTCTCTCGAAGGTATTGGTTTGTTGGGTTTTGAATCAACCATTCAACGTGACTATCCTGTTGTCTTTAGTTCTTTATATATCATGACGTTATTAGGACTTATTTTGAGTATCATCTCCGATTTAACCTATATATGGGTCGATCCGAGAATTGATTTTGAGGCGCGCTGATGATGTTAAAGCAAAAAGCCGCTAACCCACTCAATGCTATGCGTTGGCAACGTTTTAAATCAAATCACCGTGGTTTTTATTCGCTGTGGTTATTTAGCTTGTTATTTATCATTAGCTTATTCGCTGAGTTTATTGCCAATGATAAACCATTGTTTATTGAGTACGAGCAGCAGTGGTATTTCCCCACTTTTAACCAATATTCCGAAATCCAATTTGGCGGTGAATTTGCAACAGAGGCTGATTACACTGACCCGTATGTGACAGAACTGATAGAGGGAAAAGGTTTCATTATCTGGCCATTAGTTCGATTTAGTTACGATACCATAAATTTCAATATCACCAGTTCAGTACCGTCGCCTCCTGATGCTGAGAACTGGCTCGGCACGGATGACAAAGGACGCGATGTGTTAGCGCGGATTATTTATGGGTTTCGTATATCGGTATTGTTTGGTTTTGTGCTGACCATTGTATCTTCTGTGATTGGCGTTATTGTCGGGGCAACACAAGGTTATTACGGTGGTTGGCTTGATTTACTCGGCCAACGTTTTATTGAAGTGTGGTCAGGAATGCCAACGCTGTTTCTTTTGATTATTTTATCAAGTTTTGTAGAACCCAATTTTTGGTGGTTATTGAGTATCATGGTGTTATTCAGTTGGATGAGCTTGGTCGGTGTGGTAAGAGCAGAATTTTTACGCTGTCGGAATTTTGATTACGTTCGTGCAGCACAAGCGATGGGCGTCAGTGATAGCCGCATTATGCTACGTCACATGCTTCCTAACGCAATGGTTGCTTCATTAACCATGATGCCTTTTATTCTCTCTGGCTCTGTAACAACGTTAACATCGTTAGATTTCTTAGGCTTTGGTTTACCGGTTGGCTCACCATCGTTAGGCGAGTTACTTGCTCAAGGAAAAGCAAACTTACAAGCTCCTTGGCTTGGTATCTCTGCATTTGTTGTACTTTCATTGATGCTAACGTTATTAGTGTTTATTGGTGAAGCGGTACGTGATGCCTTTGACCCACATCAGAATAGGATTGGATGATGACTCAAACTGTACTATCCATTCAAAATCTATCGGTTGGCTTTGGACGTAAAGAGCAGATAGAAGCAGTGACGCACCATGTTTCACTATCGGTCAAAAAAGGTGAAACCTTAGCATTGGTGGGAGAAAGTGGGTCAGGGAAATCTGTCACAGCGAATGCCATTCTTAAACTATTGCCCAAGGGATCCGCGCACTATTTAGATGGCCAAATACTCTTCGATGGTGCGGATACTTTAACTTGTAGTGAACGGCAATTAAGAGCGATCCGTGGTGGGCGCATAGGGATGATTTTCCAAGAGCCAATGGTGTCGTTGAACCCATTGCATAAAATAGGAAAACAGCTGGTCGAAATTGTAGAAATTCACCGTGGTTTGAGAAAATCGAAGGCTGAAGCGATGGCCATCCAATGGCTGGAAAAAGTCGGCATTCGTTCCCCTGAACTCAAGATAAACGCTTATCCACATGAGCTTTCTGGCGGTGAGCGACAGCGCGTTATGATTGCGATGGCCTTGATTAATGAACCAGAGCTGCTGATTGCCGATGAACCAACAACAGCATTGGATGTTTCGGTTCAAGCGCAAGTGTTAGATCTACTAAAAAACCTTCAGCAAGAACTTGGGATGGCAATGCTCTTTATTACTCATGATTTAAGTATTGTGCGACGAATCGCTGATCGCGTTGCAGTGATGCAAAATGGGCAACTTGTTGAGCAGAACGAGTGTAAAAGGTTATTTTCAGCGCCAAAGCATCCTTATACTAAGAAATTAATTGATTCAGATCCACGGGGTTTTCCTGTTGAGGTGAGCGACAATAGCACATCACTGCTCACATTAGATCAGCTAAAAGTGTGGTTTCCTATCAAAGGCGGGTTATTTAAACGAACGGTTTCATATATAAAAGCAGTAACCAATATGAAATTTGATTTAAAAAAAGGCTATTCGCTCGGAATTGTTGGTGAGAGTGGTTCAGGCAAATCAACCACTGGTATGGCAATTTTGAAGTTGATCAATTCCGAAGGATCAATTCGCTATCAAGGTAACGAATTACAGGGTATAGATCGCAAGGAGATGCTGCCTTATCGAAGTAAAATGCAAGTGGTGTTTCAAGACCCCTTTTCTGCACTCAACCCAAGGATGTCAGTGGCGCAAATTATTGGTGAAGGTCTGAAAGTACATTGCAATTATGATGAAGAAACGCTCGATAGATTGATCTGCGAATCAATGCGAGAGGTAGAACTTAACCCTAATACTCGCCATCGTTATCCCAATGAGTTTTCTGGTGGGCAAAGACAGAGAATCGCCATCGCTCGGGCTTTGGTGTTAAAACCTGAATTTATTTTGCTTGATGAACCCACATCATCATTAGATAGGACAATTCAAGCACAAGTATTGGATTTATTAAAATTGCTACAACAAAAGTATGGATTAACGTATCTTTTTATTAGTCACGATCTTCATGTCATTAAATCGTTATGTCATTACACTATCGTAATGAAGCAGGGGGAAGTGATAGAGCAGGGGGAAACGCAGCAACTCTTCTCTAATCCTCAACATCCTTACACGCAAGAGCTTATTTCATTCTCGCAGCTTTAGTTGAATCGAAGGGGCGATTAAACCGCTATTTGGATTGAAGGAACAATGGATTCCGGTGTAGCAAGGAAAAAACCCTGGAACATATCGATATCAAGCTCTTTCATGGCATCCAATTGTGCCTGCGTTTCTATGCCTTCTATCACTGTATTTGCGGAGTTTTGTTTTGCTAAAGTGATACCATCGAGCAAAGGTAGAGCATCTCCTCGCATGTACTGTAAAAGTAAGCTTCGATCGAACTTAATGATTCCAGGCGCAATTAGGTTTACGCGCTCTGGCGTTGACGCATAAGTACCAAAATCATCGATAGCAATCGCAAAACCGTTATCAGCTAAGCGCTGAGTTGCTTGTTTTAGCATTGCTTCATTTTCAGAATCTATTTCGATAAGCTCCATAACCAATTGTTTGTTTTCAATATGTAGATCTTTCAGCCTCGTAATGAGTAATCCAGTATTTATATCACTCATGGCAAACTGCTCACTAGCATTAGGCAGAATATTGAGGAATAAACGGCATTGTCGATAGGGAGATACGGCATAGTTACGTAAATGTATAGCACGACACAGCCTTTCAACATTCAGTTTGTCGATTGGGTTAATAGCATCCGAATGAAAAAAATGGCTAGGACGGATATTGGTATTATCTTGGGTACTTATTCTTGCTAGCGCTTCAACGCCCACGACAAGATCGCTTCGAGAAAAAATCGGTTGGAAAACACTGCGTAATAATAGGCCTTGGTAATGAGCGATGTGTTGGCCATCAGTATCTAAAGATATACATTTTGAAAATTGGTTCTTGGTGGTGAACAGCATACAATTTATGACATCCTATAGTTCATAACAGCTCAATTATCGTCCTAGCATCAATATGCCATGCCATAATATTGACAGTCTATGACGCTTGTCAACAGTATATACCCGTTCAACTTGAAGATGCAGGTTTCAAAATCTGAAAGTTATCCATAATTCTGGATACGAGTGAACCTGCAACTTCTGGTAATGTTACATCGAAAAACTCTTTGATGGCTGAAGTAAATGCTTGCGGCATCTCTGGATTAAACTTGTGCGGCACACCTTTCGGCTTCTTATATGAGAAGCCGAAAGGTGTAGCCACTTGTTCATTCCAGCAACGGTATAACGGATACCAAACTCAGCTTGCACATAAGCGACAATTTGGTGGGTATGAAAGTACGTTTTCTCAGTCAGATGTTCGATAAGTTTCATGGTTTGTCCAACAGACAGTTGGCTTTGGCTACCACCATTTTCAGGCTTAAGTTTTTCAGAGAGAACATAATCACTGAGATGACGGGCTACGGTTGATTCGTGAATGCGAAGAGCTTGAGAAATCATAGCCTGACTCCAACCTTCAGACGCGAGTAAAACCGCTTTGATGCGGTCACGCACTCGACCATCATGAGTTGAATCGTACATTTCTTCGAGTTGTTGTTTTTGTTGAGGAGTCAGCACCATTTTCATGGTGAGTGACAATAATAAACATTGTTAGATTACTACAAACGTCTAAAGGTCGATTACATTGTTGAATTAGGTTTTTTTAATATTTTCGTGAACCAATATCACATTTTTAGGGTTTTTCATGAGAGAGGTTTTTAAAACTCAGCAATGTTTTATTTTATGTTTAACATTTATGCCCCCTGAAGAACAGCGTAAAGTTGGATATACTTTCTAACAAGTTGTTGGTTTTTCGAATGTTTCAGCGGATGAGCGAATTTGATATAGCAAGGGCTGATTTGAAAGCGAGTTTCGAGAGATTGACTGAGCCAAGAATCACTTTCATAAAGTGTGATTCCCTGCGCGTTATATTGATCGATTTCATCAGGTAGTTGACCTGTCCACCAGTGGAGTAGTTCACGGCTTTTTTGGCTACGACTTATCCAGTGGTCGGTGAGCAGTAATAGTAAATCATTAGGTTGAATGGCGTAAGCGTATTCATACTTCCACAGAGCGATATCTTGCATGAGTTTCTCGCGGCACGTTTTTCCTGCACTAACTAAATGATGAGTCAATATCCAAACCGTGCCAGCATCGCAACTTACCCGATAGTGATGAGGTTGGTCACGATGAGGGTTTGACTCTATTGGAAAGTAGCCGCAAGGGTGTCCAAATTCACTCAGCGTTCTTGCTAACCGGCGCGCAAAGGCCAGGCCTAGGTGATGCTCACTCATTCCTTGATTATGAATCGTTGGGTAGTGCTTTTCACAAAGCTTTAGGCAGTCAGATTGAAATTCATTGACGCTTTGAGTGAGTATATCCAGTAGCAACTCGTTGTTCTCCTTTAATAAAGCTAAGTAAGATTACCACAGTTACGATGAACGACGAGCGACAAATAACCAGTTCTTGATCTTTTACACTCTTCTTTCTAAATAATTGGTTTGTCGTGTGTTTATCACCTAAAATTTCAGTTGTCACTTGGGGGAATCAAATGAAAGAACTTGTACTCGATGAAGAAGAAAAAACAGCGCTGACTCAAGCGCTACAACGTTATATGGAAGAGGAACTTGATACAGAAATTGGTCAATTTGATGCCTTATTTTTACTCGATTTCGTGGCAAGCAAAATAGGACCTGCTTTTTATAACAAAGGGTTGTCAGATGCTCATGATGTTATGCAAAGAAGGATGCTTGATGTAGCAGATGATTTATATGCGATAGAGCAACCAATAACTTAGGCTTTTTAAGTTCCTTCAGTTTTTCTGAACAACTCCATCAACTTAGTGATATGTCCACAATGTAAAGAATGGTAAATACTATGTAAAACGTAAATATCAATGTGTAACCTTAATCTATCTGATTGGCATTCTCACTTATATTTAGAGACTTTTATGACTTCAAACGTAAAAAATTACAATCTCGTTTCCCGCTTAGTGCACTGGGTATCGGCTTTGGTCGTATTCGGTATGTTCGCGGTAGGCTTGTGGATGGTTGATCTTACCTACTATAGCCAATGGTATAAGACGGCGCCCCACTGGCATAAATCAATTGGATTATTGCTTGCTGCATTAACACTGTTTCGCCTGCTATGGAAACAAATAAGCTCAACCCCTTCGATTGAAGGAAGTCGTGTTGAGCGTCTAGGTGCTAAGGCTGCCCACAGCTTTATGTATTTATTGTTAATCACGCTATTTGTTTCCGGTTACCTAATTTCAACCGAAGATGGTCGTGGGATTGATATATTTAACTGGTTGACAGTTCCTGGTATGGGCGCTTTATTTGAAGGACAGGCTGACCTTTCAGGAATTATTCACTTTTACGCCGCTTGGACGTTAATTGTTATCGCGGTAATTCATGCCGCAGCAGCGCTTAAGCACCACTTTATCAACAAAGATAATACTCTACGAAAAATGACAGGAGCTTCGAAATGAAGAAAACATTACTTGCTGCAGGACTAGCTTTCGCAACGTTAATGCCATTGAGTGCTAGTGCAGCGGATTACGTTATTGATAGTAAAGGGGCTCATGCTTCTATTAACTTCAAGGTTAGTCACCTTGGTTACAGCTTCATTAAAGGACGTTTTAACAAGTTCGACGGCGAGTTTTCTTATGATGCTAAAGATATGGCCAGCTCTAAAGTGCAGGTAAATGTGGATACGCGTAGTTTAGACAGTAATCAAGCTGAACGCGATAAGCATATCCGTAGTGCAGATTTCATCGACGCGTCAAAATTCCCTCAAGCTACCTTTACGAGTACTAAAGTGGTCGATAAAGGAAATGGTCAATTGGAAGTAATGGGTGACTTAACTCTTCATGGGCAAACAAAACCTATTACGATCAATGCTGAATTTATTGGTGCAGGCCAAGACCCATGGGGAGGGCAACGCGCTGGTTTTATGGGCACGACTCGTCTAGAACTGGCCGATTTTAATATCGCGGTAATGGGTTCATCAAGTTATGTTGATATGGAACTGCATATCGAAGGTGTTCAAAAATAAGTTTTATATTGCAGCCCGTTTTGTTGTGTAGCACTAACTAGTGCTTGAAACACCTAAATACTGACGATGAGAAATAAAAGGGACTACATTTTGAGTAGTCCCTTTTTGATAAATGATTTTGATATTTATTAGAGTGAGCTTTGGTTCATATCCTATTAGCTGGCTGCTGTTTTTTCAGTTTGGAATTCAGCCACAGCGCTATCCATTTCATGGGCTTGTTTGGATACAATACCAACCTCAGCCAGGCACTGTTTAGCTGAGTGCATGTTGTTGTCTGAAATTGAATTGAGCTCAGTTATTGATTCGCTCACTTGATTCATGACGATCCCTTGCTCTTCAATAGCTGAAGCGATACGTTCAGAATTACTTTGGATCATTTCCATATCAGTAATAATTTGCCGCAAGCTTTGATCAAGCGTAAGCGCATCATAAACACCGCATTCTAATCAACCTCAGCACGCTATACGATCAAATCTCCAACCATAAGGAGATCTGAAATGGCAAAACGACGTACCGACCAAGAATGGCAGAACCTGTTTGAAAAATACCAATCCAGTCATTTATCCCAGCGTGTCTTCTGTGAGCGTAACGGGTTAAGTCTGTCTACCTTTTATGCCAAACGCCAGCAGTTACAAACCACGAAATCAACCAATATCGGTGGTTTTGTTAAAGCAGAAGTTATCGAAAAAACAACGGTCGAGACTCAAATCGGTGGATATGTGTTAATATCGCCACCTGATTTTTGATTGTTTTTAACTCATGGCTACCATTCAAGTTCAATGTCGCTTCTGCAATAAAACTGAGCCCGTCCGTAAGCATGGAAAGGGGCATTCTGGCTTTCCTCGTTTCAGGTGTCT
>NZ_CAWPQZ010000045.1:0-27008 GCF_963889785.1 Vibrio sp. S12_S33
TCAACGGATTGAGCGAACCAATCTAACCCTGCGTTCCAGATTAAAACGTTTAGTACGTAGAACAATCGGTTTTTCCAAATCGGAGAAGATGCACGATAAGGTGATCGGAACATTCATTGAACGAGAACTCTATCTTTGAATCAATCATTGGAGTCACGACCTTATTATTCATACCCTCACGATGGGTAACGTGATGTTAAGTTGCTTGCGTATATTTAAAATTGCTTTTTAAATAAGTCGCCAAAAAAGCGTCCCATAACCAACACCAAAACCACAATAGTTAACATATCTATTGTCATGTTGATGTCATACTGAGGGGTTAGACGGAGTGCTCCCATGGTCATGATTAATAGAAGATTTCCTCCAATTATTCTATATATCATAAGCTTAGGTGTTGAAAATGCTTTCCAAACAACCAAGATATTAATGAAATAAAAGGCGATTAATTGCCAAAATTCAGTCATCATTGGCATGATAGTGATATATTGAAAGCTATAAGCAATACCAAATCCAATAATACTCAAGAACATATCTTTTATTAGGATGGTAGGCATCGTTGGTAATAGACTTGAGAATATTCCCAGCATCAGTGGGAACATAACGCTGCCCGGTATTGACATATAGATCCACATAAAAATACCAACAATGTACATACTGACGCCGTGAGCGATCTTCCTTTTGTCTTCTTTCCAATGCTGAGAGAAAGAACGAGTTTTAATGGTTGGTAGCGTGACATAACCATGATATGCCTGTAAAAAATCTGGTAAAGCAAAATATTCTGGCGTTTGAGGATTGAACTCCTCTAGTGCAGTTAATATTTTATTAAGTAACTCAGTATCAATCTCTTTCTCACTATCAAGTTGTACCTGTCGTAAATAGTGGTGAATGATGGCAAAATCGAGTAGCCTTTTTTGCCATAGTGTTTTATGGAAAGTTAAGTTATTGCTACTTTTTGTTGGAATACTCAAAAAGTTATTCAGTGATGCGATTAGTTGTCTTAAGTCTATTTCCTCGGTGTTGGAATTATGCTCTGCAGCATTGATCAATGATTTAGTATCGTTGATCATACGCTGATGCATTCTCCCAAAAAGTTCTGAGAAAGTTTGCTCTGAACTTACCGGCCAAAGTAA
The DNA here is from genome assembly GCF_963889785.1 of Vibrio sp. S12_S33. NCBI lineage: Bacteria > Pseudomonadati > Pseudomonadota > Gammaproteobacteria > Vibrionales > Vibrionaceae > Vibrio > Vibrio sp. S12_S33. Next base: position 1,131 of record NZ_CAWPQZ010000045.1, read on the forward strand.
ACGGAAGACGACGATAAAAGTGACGACTCCTAGAACGGTTTCTTGTATGCGAAGTAACGCAGTGTTGAAGGTGTTTTGACTGTCAAAACCACCAGTCCACGCAATAATTGAACAGACTGAAAATGCCATTGTGAAAATATAGCCACGTTTACTATCGGTGGCCATAAATAAACACAATGTCATAAATAGACCGTAGAAAAAAAGGAAAAGGAATCGATCTTGAGAAAATAGCATTACAAGAAATAAGGCGTAACCGACCCCTATTATTGTTCCCCAAATACGGTTGTGTCCTTTCAAAACCGAATGTGAAAAAGATTCGGTCATTGCCATTGAAAATACGGCTAGAGCTGCCCAATAAGGTTTTTCCCACTGAAACCATATGGCAAGGCCGATCGCCAATACCATGGATAGTGCGACTTTTATTGCTTCTTTAGTTGAAGAGCTAAGCACGATAGTTACCTTTTAAGTAAATTAATCTGTAATAATATTATTTTTAATAGCATCAGCTTTTAATAATATTAATTTTCAACGACGTGAATTCTTAATCACCATCATCTTAATTTTTTATGATCTGCACTGAGGCAGTCATGCCTACACGTAGTTGTAAGTCTTTAGGAATATTGATTAGTTTTACTTTTACTGGTATGCGTTGAGCGAGGCGGATCCATTGAAAGTTTGGATTTACATTAGGTAATAAATTAGCACCTGTAGTACCGTCCTGCTTAGCTATGCCGTAGCCAATACTCTCTATTTCACCTTCAAGCGCATAGTCATCACTCATAAGTAATGTCACAAAAGCCTTATTTTTCGGAGCAACGCCTTGTAAGTCTGTTTCTTTAAAGAAGCCTTCAATCCAGAAGCTATTTTCGTCAATAAGAGCAACAACTGGAGTGTTGGCAACAACTTGTGACCCAACTCTTAGGTTGAAATTGGTAATATACCCATCAGTAGGGGCATAAACTTTAGTAAATTCAAGGTTGAGTTTTGCTTCTTCAACGTTTGCTTTCATTAACTCTAAGTTAGCAAGTGCTGTTTCAACCGCATTGCTTAAGTTGTTCAATGTCAACGTAGATACGGCTCCGGGTGTAAGCTGTTCGAGGTGACGTTGGCGTAGTTCTTCATTTTGGGCTTTTTTAACAAGTGCTGCAGCTTGCTTTTTTGACGCTAGCGCCTTGTGGTAATTAGTTTGATAAATACTTGGATCAATTTCAAACAACAAATCACCTTGCTTTACATGTGAGTTATCGTCTACTAGTAGGCGAGTAACTTGACCAGTCACTCGTGGTGTAATTGATACGATATGCGCACGAACTTGGCCATCTCGTGTCCATGGGTTTTGTGCGTAAGTTTGGTATTGAGAAAACAATACATAGCCAGCACTTAGCATCAGAATAAAAGTAACAAAATAACGTTTAATCACGGTGTTTTCTCTCAAAATGTGGTGATAAATTGACTAATGATGCCGGTAAAAATAATTACCAAGCTGAATTCTGCTAGAGCGGGATGAGCAACATATTTATGCCAACCCAATTTAGCCATAATCAGGCTGGTTGTACTTGCCAAGAAATATGCAATTACAACCACCAATAGTAATGGGGGAATATAAATTTCACCCCAAGCAAGTTCGTGTGGTACTACATTCATAAATCACCCGCTTCCGTTGTTATTAATCTAAGAACGCACATTATCGTAAGAGCGAATGTTTTTTAAATCGCATTTGATGGACTCTACCCATCAAATCACCGGCTTGGTGTTGTCTGTCAACATCGATGCGAGGCAAAAGTTTAAACATTATGTTTTTTGTCATTTGCTGAGCTTTGGAAATATGGTGAATTAATTACTTTTTCTGCATCTGATCCACAATATAATAATTTAAATTCTCATTATTTATAATTTAAAAGAAATCTACATAGATCTTGATTTTGCGGTGTGGCTTAAAAATACTATTTAAAGTCATTATTTATTATGTGGTTAATGTTGTTTTTTGTGTTGGCTTGGTGATTTTATCGGCATGGAGATATTTTGTTTTTAATGGATTGATTCACAATAAATTTTATTTTGAATGATTTGGTCCATCAATTGGGATTATTGCTTTATCGATGGAGGATACATAATTTGGGCATGAACTACATTTAGATACGTAATTAAACATTTCCAGGAGCCAATAATGAATTACGCACGTCAACCATTACCACCGAGACTTTCTAAAGAATTTTCGGTTCTGATTGTCGCGAATATTAATGATGATACGGCGGTTAGCAGAAGTGCCAGTGAAATTTGTAATGAGTTAGCAATAGATGGTATTCGAGTCGTTACCAGTAAAAATCTTACTGATTTTGAAACTGCAGTATCTTCAAGTCCTGCATATAGCTGTGTCGTTCTCGGCTGGGGAATCTGCCAAGCTGATCATCAAAAAGCACTACAAGCTATCAAAATATTGCAAAAGCGTTGTGCTGGTATCCCTATTATTCTTGGTGTCACCAAACAAACAGCCAATCATATTCCATTAGAGTTTTCAGAAGTTATAGAAAGCGTTATTTATATCCCAGAAGATAGTCCTAAGTTTATTGCAGGTCGAATTAAAGCTGCTTCTAAGCGTTATCTTGATTCGGTATTGCCTCCATTTTTTGGTGCGATGGTCAACTTTGACGATACTCACGAATATTCATGGCACACACCAGGCCATACTGGTGGTACGGCTTTCATGAAAACGGCGGTGGGTAAGGCATTTGTCGATTTCTATGGCGAGCAAATGTTGCGTTCAGATCTGTCAATCTCAGTCGGTGAACTTGGCTCATTAAATGACCACAGTGGCCCTGTTAAAGAGTCAGAACAATATGCCGCCAAAGTATTTGGTGCTGATTATACCTACTATTCTGTTGGTGGTAGTTCAGCCAGTAATGAAATCATTCTGCATTCGGCGGTGACCGATGGTGATGCTGTTTTGGTTGACCGTAACTGTCATAAATCATTGAATTACGCACTGAATATGTCAGGTGCAATGCCTATCTATATGGTTCCTCGTCGTAATGCTCGGGGTGTCATTGGTCCGGTACCAAGCTCAGAAATGACGCCAACAGCGATTCAACAAAAAATTGATGAAAGTCCGTTATTGGCAGATAAAACGGTAACTCCAGTGCTCGCAGCACTAACCAATTCAACTTACGATGGTTTAACGTACAACGTTGAAACAACGACACGATTATTGAGCGAGACAGTACCTCGTATTCATTATGATGAAGCTTGGTATGCCTATGCCCGTTTTAATAATCTCTACGAAGGTCGTTATGGTATGCACCGTGGTGAAAGGCACGAAGACGATGCCACTATTACGGTGACGCATTCCACACATAAGCTTTTAGCAGCATTGTCACAAGCATCAATGATTCATATTCGTTCTGGCAAAGTGCCAGTGAAACCAGCGTTGTTTAATGAAGCGTACATGATGCACACCTCTACATCGCCACAATACAGCATTATTGCTTCGACCGATGTGTCAGCAAAAATGATGGATGACTCGGGTGAATACCTAACAGATGAATGTATTCACGAAGCGATTTCATTCCGTCAAGCAATGGTGAAAATTAAGTATGAAATGCAGCAACGTAACCAAAATGATTGGTGGTTTGATGTATGGCAGCCTGATGCAATTGAAGGTACACCATTCCAAGATATGGATCCTCAAACGTTAAAAACTGACAGCAATGCTTGGTTATTGAAACCAAATGCAAAATGGCACGGTTTTGGTGATTTAGGCGCTGATTACTGCATGTTAGATCCAATCAAAGTGACAGTATTAACTCCGGGGATGGATATTGACGGTGACCTAGAAGAGAGCGGTATTCCGGCGACCTTAGTTTCCTCTTTCTTGGCAAGTCGCGGCATTGTGGTTGAGAAAACAGAACCTTACTCGCTACTTCTGTTGTTCTCTATCGGTGCAACGAAGGGTAAATGGGGTTCATTGGTTGCAGGCATGATGGAATTTAAAACACATTATGACAACAACACCGAACTGGGCATGGTATTACCTGACTTAGTAGCTAGTCACCCTGAGCGTTATGATGGTTTAGGCATTCGTGACCTCGCTGATCAAATGCATCAAGCGATCGTTGAAACCAAGATGCTAGAAAGCATGGATCATGCCTTCACTCAATTACCAACAGTTGTAAAAAGTCCACGTGAAACTTATGGGCAACTTGTGAAAGGCAATATTGAAGCTGTGCCAGTAAAAGAGATGGCTGGCCGTATTGTCGCGGTACAAGTTGTACCTTACCCACCGGGTATTCCTCTAATGATGCCGGGTGAAAAAGCAGAAGGCGATAGCACTGCGGTTATTGATTACTTACTAGCACTACAAGCATTTGATTCTCAATTCCCTGGTTTTGAGCACGATACTCATGGTGTTGAGATTGAACAAGACGATAACGGTGAGCTTGTATATATGACTTACTGCTTAACTGAATAAAAGTTACCTAATTACAGATTTAAACGATATTTCGTCATTTTGTCGTAACAGTGATGCGAAGTATCGATTCACAACTTTCAAATGAGATTTAATTATGATCGCAACAAATTACAACCCAGTAAAAAGTAAAGTGCTTGTCATTGACGAAGGGTTAGAGAAACTCGATACCGCTTTTGGTCGCAATACTAAAGTGTTGGTTGATGAACTGACAAAACGTGATGTTTATGTTTCAACGGCAGTGAGTGAAGAAGAGGCTTTAGCGGCTATCGTTTCTGACGCTTCTATCCACGGTGTGCTATTAAGCTGGGAATTAACTGGCATTGGTAAGGATGGTAAACGTTCGGCAGAAATACTACTGAATGAGTTAGCGCAACGTCACAGAAATATCCCTGTATTTTTAATGGCTAAAAACAGCGAGCAAGTGAAGACAATCAACGAAGATGTCATGACTAAAGTTGAAGAATTCGTTTGGATGCTAGAAGACACTGCTGATTTTATTGCTGGACGAATGATCGCAGCGGTTGATCGTTACCGTGCCCAGCTACTGCCTCCTTTTGCAGCAGCATTAGCCAAATATTCAAAGTTACGTGAGCAATCTTGGTCTGCTCCTGGCCACCAAGGGGGTATCGCATTTACTAAACTGCCTGTTGGCCGTGCTTTCTTTGATTTTTATGGTGAAAATCTATTTCGTACTGATATGGGTATTGAACGTGGTCAATTAGGCTCACTGCTTGATCACACAGGACCTGTCGCAGAAAGTGAAAAATACGCAGCAAAAGTATTCGGTGCTGACCGTTCATATAATGTAACTGGTGGTACATCTGGCTCTAACCGTACCATCATGCAAGCGGCTATGGTTGAAAATGATGTGGTGATTTGTGACCGAAACTGCCACAAATCAATTGAACAAGGTTTAATGCTTACTGGTGCTCGTCCTGTTTACTTGGTTCCAACTCGTAACCAGTATGGCATTATTGGCCCTGTACCTGCTTCAGACATGTCAGTTGAAAGCATTACTAATAAAATTGAAACCAGCCCATTAACTAAAGATCTTGAAAATAAAGATCCCGTTTATTCTGTGTTGACTAGCTGTACTTACGATGGTTTGTGTTACAACGCTGTTGATGTTGAAAACCTACTTGGTCAAAGTAGCCCACGTATTCATATGGATGAAGCGTGGTACGGTTACGCACGTTTTAATCCAATTTACAAAGACCACTTCGCAATGCGAGATGGAGCTGGTCAAGATGATCCAAACGCTCCGACTGTATTCGCAACTCACTCAACACATAAGTTGTTAGCGGCATTATCACAAGCCTCTTACATTCACGTTCGTGATGGGCGTGATGCGATTCCACATGACCGTTTTAACCAGTCATACATGATGCATGCAACAACATCACCACTGTATTCAATCGTAGCGTCTAACGATATTGCATCAGCTATGATGGATGGTGAAGGCGGAACTATGCTGACAACCGATGCAATTAAAGAAGCGGTGAGTTTCCGTCAAGCAGTAGGTAAAGCATTTAAGAGTCATGAAAGTAATGGTGATTGGTTCTTTAAACCGTGGAACGCGGAGACAGTAGTAGACCCTGTAACTGGCGAGAGCTACCCATTTGAAGAAGCACCATCAGAATTGTTGGTGTCAGAACAGAGTTGCTGGCGCTTAGAACCTAAAGATAAATGGCATGGATTCAAAGACTTACAAGACAACTGGGTTATGCTTGATCCAATTAAAGTGAGCCTATTGACTCCGGGTATGAGTGAAGATGGTGAACTTCTGGAGACAGGTGTTCCTGCTGAGTTGTTTACAGCTTATGCGTCTCGATTTGGTATTGTGCCAACTCGTACTACCGATTTCCAAGTGATGTTCCTATTCAGTATTGGCGTGACAAAAGGTAAATGGGTGACATTAATTAACACCTTGTTGTCATTCAAACGTCACTACGATGAGAATGCGCCATTGACTCAGGTATTGCCTGAGCTGGTAAGTAGTAACCCAGAGCGTTATGGCAATCTTGGTCTGAAAGATCTAGGTAATGAGATGTTTGAGTTCTTGAAAAAGCATGATCCAGGCCAAGCACTAAATGATGCTTACTCAACGATCCCACAACCAGAAATGACACCACGTGCTGCGTTCCAGCAACTGGTAAAAGACAACATCGAATTGGTTCCTGCCGACAAATTAGCGGGTCGTGTTGCTGCAAATGCGGTTATGCCATACCCACCAGGTATCCCAATGATGATGTCTGGCGAGAAATTTGATGAAAGCAACAGTCCTCAAATTGAATACATGTTGAAGCTTGGCTTGTGGGATGAAATGTTCCCTGGCTTTGAGCATGAAGTAGAAGGCGCTGAAGTTGTCGATGGTGTCTATAACGTACTTTGTCTTAAAGCATAAAACCCAGCGCAACCAAAAATTGATGTTTCGATAAGTAAAAAATAAAGCGGTTATTTGTCATCAGATGATAACCGCTTGTTTTGAGGAAAGCATCTCATCGCCATTTTAGATTGTGAACCCACAATCAACACATTTTAATTATCAAGAGATCTTTTGTATGGCTGATACAAATAAAAAAATGACACTGGCGGGTTTAACCACGCTAGTGGCTGTGAATATGATGGGGTCGGGCATTATTATGTTACCGGCCACCATGGCACAAATTGGTGCGGTGTCACTACTGTCATGGATAGTGACAGCGGTTGGTTCAATGGCTATCGCTTATGCTTTTGCTCAACTCGGGGTATTTTGTAATCGCTCGGGTGGTATGTCTGCCTATTCTGAAGAAGCGCATGGTAAGTCGAGCTTTTTCATGGCTTCATTCCTTTATTACCTATCACTAGCGATTGGTAACGTAGCGATTGCCATTTCAGCGGTGGGCTATTTAACCCCGTTTTTCCCATGGTTAGGAACTGGCGCAACACCACTCTTTATTGGTGTGGTTGGTCTAATTTGGGTTACTACACTGGCTAATTTCGGTGGGCCTAAATTAACGGGTAAATTGGGTGCAATTACCGTGTGGGGTGTGATTATTCCGGTTGCTGGCTTGGGTGTCATTGGTTGGTTCTGGTTCTCTGGTGATGTGTTTGCACAAGCTTGGAACCCAAATAACCTAGCGATTAGTGATGCAATTGATCAAAGTATTCCAATGACATTATGGGCGTTCCTGGGTATGGAATCGGCGGCACAAAACTCAGACGCCGTAGAAAACCCTAAGAAAAACGTACCATTAGCGTGTTTGCTTGGTACTTTGGGCGCGGCTGTTGTGTACATTCTATCGACTGCGGTTATCCAAGGTATTGTACCGAATGCAGAGCTTGCGACTTCAACGGCTCCTTTTGCTTACGTTTATGCACAAATGTTTAACCCAGTGGTCGGTAACATCATTATGGCATTGGCAGTGATTGCCTGTATTGGTTCGCTTTTAGGTTGGCAGTTCACGTTGGCACAAACAGCCAAATTCACAGCCGACGGTGGCATGTTCCCGAAAGTTTTATCGAAAGTGAGTAAAGCAGGGGCACCAATTCTAGGTATGTTGATTGCGGGTGTGATTCAGACATTAATGGCCGTTTCGACCATGTCACCTGATGCGACCGAGCAGTTTAATAAATTAGTCAACTTGGCGGCGGTTACTAACATTGTTCCTTATATCACCGCGATTTCAGCACTCGTGATAGTTATGCGTAAAGCAAACGTGACGGGTAATGCGTTCAAATTGAACATTGTCGTTATGCTTATGGCTATCCTTTACAGCGCTTATGCCTTGTATGCTTCAGGTATGGAGGCGGTATTTGGTGGTATGGTCGTCATGATGTTCTCTTACCTATTGTATGGTTTCATCGCGTATCGATTCGATGACAGCAAAACGGCTGATACTGAGTCAAGCGCTGCGTAATCTCTCGATGTTAAACGATACGAATTTACAGATTTTGAAGTAAGGAATACCGATATGGTACAGAATAAAATAGGGTCATTGAGCGTTATGGCGATGACATTACTGATGTCAGCGTTTGGTGCTCAAGCGAACAATGATGTGCTAACGAATGCTAAGCAAACAGGTCAAATAAACTTTGGTTATGTGGCTGATGAAGCGCCGTATTCATCATTGAATGACAAGGCTAGTGAGCCAAAAGGTTACGCGATTGATTTGTGTAATAAAGTGGCAGATAGCATCAAAGCTCAGCCGGGTTATGGTGATATGAAAGTTGTGTATCACCCAACCCAACTCAATGAGGGTCTACAACAAGTTGCAGAGGGTGAGTTTGACCTGTTGTGTGGCGCGGCCATGGAAACGCTGACTCGTCGTGAGCAGGTCAGTTTTTCAATGCCAATCGATAAGGGTGGCTTAAGCGCGGTCATTAACGAAAATGCGAGTGCGGATTTAAAACGAGTACTGGAAGATAAGCCGGCTCATACTGGTCCTAAATGGCGTGCGACGGTGAACCGTGGTTTGGCTAATCATACTTACGTGGTTCATGAAGGTACGGTAACAGAGGCTTGGGTACGCAACAAAATTAAACAACTGGGTGTAGTTGCAACGGTGGTTACTGCGAAGACACATGAAGAGGGCATCAAACTGGTCTCGGAAGGAGTGGCGGATGCGTATTTTGCCGACCGTTTTGAGTTAATCGGTGAGCTTCATCACTCTCACTTGAGCAATGTGGAGTTGTCGCCTCAGGTGTTTGAGTTTGCATACGGCCGTTTAGCACTGCCTAAGAATAACGATGATTTTCGTTTATTGATTGATCGCACGCTGAGTGAGTTATATCAGTCGGATGATTTTGTACCGATGTACACACAGTATTTTGGTAAGCCAACAAAAGAAACACTAAACGACTATCAAGGCTATAGTATCAGTCAGTAATGGCTGTCATTCGATAAAGCAACACCTCAGTCTTTGTTGTTTCACAGAAGAAGTGATGTATGGGGTTAGCCTACTATGTCACTTCTTTTTTAATACCAGTAATATCCATAAAGGTGTTAAACATGCACGAAAATAGTACACCGCAATCTAAGCGATCTCTTGGTTTAGGTATGTGTACCGCTTTAATCATCGGTAACATGATTGGTTCAGGATTCTTTATTGCGCCTGCGGCTTTAGCTCCTTATGGCGCTGTTGCCATTATTGGGTGGGGTGTCATGGCATTTGCTGCCGTTTGTTTAGGAATGATTTTTGCGAGACTAGCAAGGATTAGTCCTATAGCGGGTGGGCCTTATGCTTATACTCGATTAGGTTTTGGTAAATTTACTGGTTTTCTAATTGCATGGGGTTATTGGATTTCAATCTGGGCTTCATTACCTGCTATGGCTGCTGGACTCGTCGGTTATTTGTCGCAGATCTTCCCACTGTTACAAGGTAACGGTGTGTTAAAAATTGCGATTGGTTTAGGCGCCATGTGGCTTGTCGCTCTCATTAATATCCGCGGAGTGAAAGAAGCGGGCTTATTTCAAGCCGTAACGGTTTATACCAAATTAGTCCCTTTTATTGCGATTAGTATTTTTGGTTTATTTTGGGTTGATTGGGGACACTTTGATGTACTAAATCCAAGTGATAAGCCCTTTTTAAGTGCCTTAGCGGCCACGGCGCCTTTAACTATGTTTGCCTTTTTAGGGATTGAATCGGCAACAGTGCCGGCCGGTGATGTTATTGACCCAGAAAAAACGATTCCAAGAGCCACCATTTTAGGTACAACTGTTTCGGCACTGGTTTACATACTGGGTACTACCGTTGTTATGGGAGTTTTACCAAGAGAAACACTAATAAACTCAAGTGCACCATTTGCTGATGCAGCCAATGCCATTTGGGGGCCTACCGCAGCGATGATTATCTCGATTGCTGCTGTTATTTCTTCTCTCGGTGCCATTAACGGTTGGACATTGTTGATGGGACAGGTGCCGATGGCAGCTGCAAAAGATGGAGCCATGCCAGGATTTTTTAGTAAGCAGTCAAAAAGCGGTACACCGAGAAATGGTATTGTGCTTTCTGTAATGTTATCAAGCGCTTTGTTGCTTATTGATGCTTCAGGATCTAGTGCATTGGCTACATTTTATAATCTCATCGTTAACTTATCGACAGATACAGCAATGATTCCTTATGTATTTTGTTGTTTAGTGGAAGGTATTCTTTATGTTAAGCGAGATAAATTATCTCAAGTTTTGAATATAAAATCCTACTGGCCGATTGCAAGTGTCGCATTCCTATTTTCAGTGGCTACCATTTATGGTGCAGGGCCTGATGCTGGGATGTGGTCTTTATTGCTATTAATGTTAGCGGTTCCAGTTTGGTTGGTCATTTGTTCTGAAAAAATGAAAGATAATTAGTAGCACTAGATTTATTTCAATTTTAAAGCCTCGTTATGACGAGGTTTTTTTCTAGCTCCAATTTTAAATAGCCATACTTAATATTTTATGGATTTAACCCATCAAATTGGATTAATCAATATTAAATTGTTAATTTACAATGTGGTTTAATGAGTCTGGTTTTATATGTAGATAGATAATATATGAACAGCATTATCCCAATTCAATCTCATGTTGTATTTGCTTATACGGGAAATAGTTCAGCCGCATTTAATCATGCTAGTAATACGGCTTACGGTGTGCTTAAAATGACTGAAGCAGTTGGTTCATGGGAACACAATATTGGCACCAGATGATTTTTCTGCTGTGAAAGTCGCTGACTAGTTAATTATTAACCTAGGTGAAAAATAAAAAGTTGCGATTGATTCGCAGTTTTTTATATGGTTGTTTTTTGAGAATCTCAACACATCCTTGTGATGATAGGTGGCTAGAGTGATAGGAGTTCAGAAAAGTATTTTGTTGACCAAGTTCTGGTTATATAGAAAGCGTGCTAGTTTAAAACCGTATAACCACGTCCAGTCATACAGTTGCGCATAACATTTTGTTTTTGAATATCATATTGTTGCTCTGCTTGACGTTTTTCTGAGCCATGTTTTAAAGCTCCACCAATTACTCCAATTCCAGCTCCTACTTTAGCGCCATTAGAACCACTGCCGCCACCAATCGCGCTGCCGACCGCACCCAATGCTGCTCCTTTCGCTGTGGAACCTAATACATCGTGGCCCAGTGAATCAGTTTGATGTTGTTCAACTTGATTTGATAACTGATCACATTCATATAAGTCAGCATGATATTTCTGCTCATCAACATTCTTTGTGTCAACGATAATATTTGCATATGACAGCGAAGGCAAAGTGAATATGAGTAATGTGCTCAGCAGTAATTGTTGTTTTTTCATGATGGTTCTCTCTATGAGTAATAATATTCTGCATCGCGATAGTATCTTAACCTATGAGCTTTGCTCTCTCTCTTATGATTGATTGAGTCCTACATGGATATTGGTGACTCACAAATAAGTTAATGAAGGGTGGTGTCCTTCATATACGATTAACCACATTATGCATTCTTATTTATTCTCTTGTTAAATCGAGTCACTTGCGGCCTACCTGTAACTTTATATAGTAAAGCAGTGATAGAAATCTTTGGATAAAAACGCCAATCTACAGAAGGTAATCATAATGAAAAAAACACTTATTTCGCTTTTTTTGATGTCACTAGCTGCAAATGTATCAGCTCAGACCCCAGAAGTGTTGGATGTGCAAAATGTCGATCAAACCATGAGCCAATTGATGATGGTTGAGCAAGAAGGTGAATTCTTTGTGACTATTGACGAAGAAACAGGTTTCGAAGAAATTACCTTCTCAGGTTTTGTTGCCGAAAGGTATAGCGAGATTTATATCAGCAGACATGATGCGAAAGCATTACAGCTTGAACAAAAGAAAAAATTCTATGTTTATGGTGAAAAAGATCTGGAAGCACTAAACAAAAAAATAGCATTACGTATTGATCAGGATAATCCAAAGTTTTTCTCTGTTGATCTCTACCGTGACTATCATGGTGATTCTGGTGATTTTAGCTATGTTGCTCGAGTCATGGAGTATTAATAATCAATACATTAGCCCATTTTAATTGAGTGGGTTTTTTATTACCCTAAATTGGTTCAATACTGGAATTTTTACAGGACTTGGTATGTCTGAAACTCAGTATGTTGTTTAATAGAACTATATCAAGCTAAAGTGAAGGTTAATCATTATTCAAAAACAATTCTGGATAGTCGCTAAACACAGCATTAATAGTTTGTAAATGGCGCAGTTTCTTTGGATTGTTGACCGTATAACACCACACTTGATATCCCGCTTGTTGGAGTTGTTGGACATGTTTTTTGCTTGTCCAACGGAAGTTTAAGTTACAGCTAAAAGCATTGATCTCTTCTAACAGCTGCCAGTCCTTTTTTGATAGCCTTTCACTTAACACTCCTAATTTATAGCCTTGGCAATACAGCGCTAGCGTACGCATGATGTCGTGGCTAAAGCTAGAGAGTAAAATATTTTTTTTGTCGATTGGACTATGATCAAGCTGCTGTTTTAATTGTTGAGCAACGTTTGAAACATCGTGCCGGTCGACCTTTACTTCAATATTTAGCCCTAATTTGTGCTTGGCTGCCAAAATCAATAATTCTTCAAGCGTCATAATGGGCTCGCCAGTAAAGGTTGGATTAAACCAACGACCAAAATCAAGTTGTTTGAGTTGTTGTAGGGTATAGGTATCCACCCGGCCTTTGCCATTACTACAGCGGTTAACAGTGTGATCATGGCATACCACCAATACATTATCTTTGGTTGGTTGCACGTCGATTTCAACCCAATCTAAACCTAAATCAATTGCAGCTTGGACGCTGACTTTGGTATTTTCAGGAAAGCGACCAGCTACACCGCGATGCCCAACAACAATTAAAGACATACTTATTCCTTATTACATTTATTTTTTGAGGTAGAATTGGTGACAGAACAATAGCATCGCACTTGACTGCTGTACTATTTTTACAGAGCAATTAATTCTAGCAACTTTTAGCTGATACCCTACTATCAATAGATTTCCCTACATTCAAAATAAGCGCGCCGATAAAAATGGCAATGACTATCGAAACCAAACGCAGCAATTCTGCGGTCATCGAGTCGGTGCCTTGATTTTTAATAATTTGATAGGTTAATACGGTAAAGTTTGTAAATAGTAACTGGTAAATACTCAGCCGACAGTTACAACGAATGGCATAGCAAGCCAGTTGGATACCACAAAATAGAGCAACGCCTAATACAACCCAAGTTGGTACATGAAACATAAACAGCAACATTACAGGTACCGTAAATAATATACCAATGGTGGTGGTGACTAAACGATTGTGGCTAAACATTTTGTGTTCATGTTGTATTGGCGTTTTAATCATGCTGCTGATAGTGATTGCAATCAATATTGACTGAGAACTACCAGTACCGATCAATGCCGCTAACACCAAACTCATGGCCGTTGCTTTGAATATAATCAAAGTAATATGTGCGGTAGTTTTCTCCTGGCTTTGTTCATCTGGTTGAATGTCTTGTTCGTCGCCAGGAAAGATTAAGAAACCCAATGAAGTTACAATGATAGCAATGACAAGAGCTTCAAACATTAACCAAGGTAAAACACTAGCGGATACGCCCATTTGCTTAGTCATTACCGCCATGATGATGACGACCATGAGTGTTAATGTTGATAGGATATCTTTAGGATCACGGTGACTACGATAATAACTTAAAAATAGCAAAGCCCAACAAAACAGAGCAAAGCCGGTTGGCGTGTCAACCAGTATTTCACCTAGGTTGACCACAATAAAACTGATAAAAAACATCACCAACAGTAATTTTAGTAACAGGCTAACCGGTGGCTTAGAGGGCATGATAGTTAGAAATATCACCACAAATATTGGCGCCAACATCGGCATGGCTGCACCGTTAAACTGCAAGTAAAACAGTAACAATATTGGGGCGAAAACCAACCTTATAATTGGATTAGCCGCACTATGAAACATAAGTCCATACACTCACGATGCGCATCCAGATTCGTACTAGCCATTCACCAAAGCTACTTTGTTCAGTAAAGAAAGCCACAGTAGCTTGTGAACCATAACGAATGTTAGACGGTACTTCGCCATTTTCAAAAACAATGTTAACCGGATAACGTTGAGCACTTAATGACTTGGTATCTGCGTTTAAAAAGCCAGTGGTTTGGTCGATATTATTGCTACCTCCAGTACCCCAGCCAATGCTGTCTACTTTACCGAGTAAAACACGACCCGGTAATGCATCAAGTACAATTTCAACACGCTGACCGACACGGATGTATTCTGTAGAGTTTTCTCTCACTAATGCTGAGATCCACACACCGCGAGGATCAATGAAAGTCAGCATTGGCGAACCTACGGTGGCTTTTTGGCCTGTAGTAAGTTGTAGATTAGTCACTATGCCATCGGAAGGCGCGAGAACTTGTGTTTTTTGTAAATCTAATTGCGCTTGTTCAAGCTTGGCCATCGCAGACAAAATTTGTGGGTTGTTGCTACCTTTTGGACCCAAATTTTGTTGTGCCTGTGTTAATGAGGCCTCTGCGGCTTTAAATGACGCTTGAGTGCGTTCGCGCGCTTCAATCGTGTTATCGAGATCCGCTTTACTTAGCACACCTTTTCTGGCTAATTCAGTGACTCGTGCTGCTTGTTCCCTGGCATTATTACGCGCTGCTAGTGCATCAACGACTTTAGCTTGTGCCACTTCAACCGCTGCTGTACTCGCACCAATGTTTTGCCCGGCAATTGCTAAATTGGCCTGAGCTGCTTTTAGGTTAATTTCATAATTTCTTGAGTCGATCTTGAATAACACATCACCAGAGCGAACAACCTGATTATTGACAACATTAACATCTGTGATGTTACCTGACACTTCAGGAGCAATTCTTACTAAATAAGAGTGAACTCGTGCGGTGCTCGTCATTGGAGTAACTCGGTCTGCCCACAAACTGTAAAACCAAATAAATAAAATTAATCCAATAATATAGAAACTCAGTTTCTTGGATGATTTTTCCGCAGCAGACATGCTTTAAACTCTCTTCAAAATAAAGCTTTATGATAATTGCCGAAATGTATTGCAGCAAGTAATGATTCTAATCGACAGAAAAATGAACCCCATAATAAATGGAGCTCACGCTGCATTTTAGATGCTTGGAAGGAGGGCTATGAAATGTATGAAAGTAGCGCTTTTTCATCAGGCAATGCTGTCATTGCACCTTTCTTTGTGGTTGCGAGTGCGCCACAACCATTTGCCCATCTAACGGCTTCATGAATGACTGAGGGCTTATACCACTCTTGGTGGAAAGACAGTTTTCGCAGGAGACCACCGACAAAAGCATCGCCAGCACCGGTGGTATCAATAGGGGAGACGGGTGTACCAGATATTAAAGTTTGAGTTTCTGCCGTAATAACTAGCGCCCCTTTTGCTCCTTGAGTAATGACAATCAATGGGATCGAAAGCGGCTTGAGAGTCGCTAAACCTGCCTCAATACTGGTGGTTTGTGTCAGAAATAATAGTTCGTCGTCAGAAAACTTAACGACATCTGCCATCGCTACAGCCTTCATAACCACTTCGCTCATCTCCTCTGGTTTTGACCATACATCATCTCTGAGATTTGGGTCAAAACTGATAAAGCCACCGCTGTCTTTCATTTTTTGTATAGCGTAAAGGGTAGTACTTCGGCTTGGTTCATTTGCTAGTGCGATAGAGCAGCAGTGCAGCCATTCGCCAGCTTTAAAGGAAGGGATATCAGACACGCTTAGGAATTGATCGGCGCTCGGCTTTACCATGAAGGTAAAGCTGCGCTCACCGTGTTCATCTAAGTCAACAACGACCGTTGAAGTGCGTTGATTCTTATCTAATAGCAGATACTCGGTACTGACGTTTTCATCGTTTAAAGTCGATTGGATGAATCGACCCATCGGGTCGTTACCTACACGACCGAAAAAAGCACTATTGCCCCCTAACCTGGCTATTGCGACAGCAACATTAGCGGGTGCACCACCAGGGCATTTTAAATAGTGAGCATCACCTTCTGGAATCAAATCAACCACTGCGTCGCCTGTTACCCATACTTTGTTCATCTTTATTTCTCCAGTAAGTCTTTATTCGAATGAAGGAAGCCCACTCAGTGAGTGGGCTCAGGAGCATAATTACCTATAGGGGGAGTGGAATTATGCCGTTGCTTGGACACCTTGTTTTGCTCGCTCTCTTGCTCCTAATACCAGAGTTAAGCCGAATGCAACCACAAAGGAAATTAACATACCAATAACGTAGTAGCTGATTTTTTCAGGGTTTATGGAAATAATTCCCGGTAAACCTGCAGCGCCGAGGGCTTGAGCTTTCACGTTAAAGAGAGTGATGAATGCGCTTGCACAAGCTGAACCAATGATGGCAGCAATAAATGGATAGCGAAGTTTTAAGTTGACACCAAACATAGCCGGTTCAGTAATACCGAGTAGGGCTGTGATCCCTGAAGGTACCGCAATGCCTTTTAGTTTAATGTCTTTGGTTGTGAAGCCAACGGCTAGTGCTGCAGCGCCTTGTGCTACGTTGGACATTGCAGCGATAGGGAAGATGAACGTACCGCCAGTAACCGCGATGTCGGCTAAAAGTTGCGTCTCAATGGCAATGAAACTATGGTGCATACCGGTAATAACAAATGGTGCATAAATGAAACCGAACAATGCGCCACCAACGAAACCTGCAGAGTCATATAACCAGTTTAGGCCGTCACCAAGTAGGAAACCGATATCACGAGTGATAGGACCAACAAGGGTGAAAGTGACAAAACCAGTAATGAAAATAGCCAGCATTGGTGTTAATAAGTTATCCAGTACAGAAGGGATAACCTTACGCAGGCCGTTTTCAACTTTAGCGAGGATAAAGGCTGAAACTAAAACCGGTAGTACTGAGCCTTGGTAACCGACTTTTTGGATTTCAAAGCCAAGGATATTCCACGTTGGAATAGTTCCGGAGACTGATGCGCCGCCAAAACCCCAACCGTTAAGCAAGTCTGGGTGAACCATTAACATACCCAGTGCCGCCCCAAGGAACGGGTTACCACCAAATTTTTTCGAAGCAGAAAACGCTAACAAAACAGGTAAGTAAACAAAAGGTGCGTTAGCAAAGGTATTAATCATGCTTGCCAAATCAGCAAGGCCCGGATTAGCATCAATGAGTGATTGGCCTTCAATAAACAGACCAGTAGCCGTCAGGACATTGAATAGGCCCATCAACAAACCACCCGCAACAATCGCTGGAATGATTGGAACAAAAATGTCAGATAAGCCTTTCACTGCACGTTGAAAGACATTTTGTTTTTGTGCGCCCGCGCTTGCGACATCGTTGGTCGACATTTCTGCCAGCCCAGTTAATTTGGCCATCTCTGCGTAAACTTGATTTACGATACCAGAGCCAAAAATGATCTGATACTGGCCTGCGACTTTAAATTGACCTTTAACACCGTCTAAGGAATCAATAGCTTCTTCATTGACGATTGACTCATCTTTCAGCGCCAATCTTAAGCGTGTTGCACAATGAGCAAGTGCTTGGATATTTTCTTTTCCGCCGAGTTGCTCAAGTAATTTCTTTGCTATGACTGGATAGTTCATAACTCACCCCGATTCTTGTCTGTTCTGTTTATTGAATTAGTATGGTTTAAATATTTTAAATTTGTTTTGGGAACGTTTGCAGAATTAATTCTTGTGCAATAATTTGGGAACGTCAAAAGATAACCATTGATTATGTGAATTTGATCGCTAAAAGATAGGTCGCGAATTCTATAAACAGCGTTAAAATCACATTATATGGTCGATTGTCATTGCATGTTTTGCAAACAATCCCAATGCTGAAGAAATAAGGTTCTATATGTCGAGTTTGCACGATGTTGCTAAGTTAGCTGGTGTTTCAAAATCAACCGTTTCTCGCGTTATTAATGATGAGTATGGGGTTAAAGAAGCGACTAAAATCAAAGTGTTAAAGGCTGTTTCCGAGTGTGGTTATGTGGTTAATCAGGTGGCTAAAGATCTGAAATCCCAAAAGACCAATTTGATTGGAGTGATTGTACCGCGTGTTTCATCCCATGCGACAGCGCAAGGGGTAGACGGACTCAGTAAAATTTTTGAACAAGCGGGAAAGCACGTTTTACTCGCTAATACACATCAAGAGCATGAGAAGGAATTAGAATACATCCAAATCTTCAACCAAAAACGGGTGGAAGGCATTGTGCTGTATGCCACACATCTTGATTTATCGCTTGTGAATGCTATTAAGCAATCAAATGTACCCGTGGTACTTGTGGGGCAAGATGGTTCACTTCACGACATTCCCAGTATTGTTCATGACGATCTTCGAGTGGGGTATGAAGCTGGTCATCGATTGATTAATAAAGGCTGTAAACAGATAGGTTTTATTGGTGTTCAACGTGATGATGTCGCGGTTGATGTGCTGCGTTCACAAGGTCTAGAGCAAGCATTGACTCTACACAATTTAGAATTATTGTTTCACTTGCGTGGTGATTTTTCTATTGAGTCTGGATACTTACAAAGCAAAACACTAATGGAGCAATATCCGCAGCTAGATGGACTGTTTTGTGCGACAGACCGGATCGCGGTCGGGGCTATTAAAGCGTTACTAGAGTGTGGTATTGACGTCGGGAAACAGGTCAAGGTGCTTGGGGTAGGTAATGATGAGCTTGCCTTTATCAGCAACCCAAGCTTGTCGACATTTAACTATGCCTTTGATAAGGCAGGTGAAAATGCAGCGAAAATGTTACTTGAACGCATTGTTGGGCAAGGGAAAGAAATGAGTAAAGTCGTTTTGACTTTCCAAAGTATTGAGCGTGAGACATGCTGAATGATGCTGGTTTTTTATCCGTAATTGCTGAGTCTCACCTCTCATAATCGATAACTAGTTTTCCGTAACACTTGCAATAGTGAGCATTGTTTTATATTTTGCAATCGTTCCCATTTTATTGAGTGTAAGCAGATGTCATTTGAAGAAATTGTGAGTTTAGTGGGTGGTCAGGCCAATATTAAACGAGTTTTAGCACCAGAGAGTCAGGTTGTTATTTCAGTACATGATCATTCATTGGTTGGTGAATTGCCAAATGGTGCTGAGTTGATCGAAGTGTTAGGTGAGTGGCAGTTGTCTATGCCAAGAACCAACACCTTCCTTGACAAGCAGTTGGGTGAAATCGGTAAAGTGATCGCATCGCAACAACGACTTGATGCGGCTAAGCGACTCGTGAAAACGGAATGTCCATTTCGTCCTATTTGGCACGTCGCACCTCCACAAGGACTTCTAAATGACCCGAATGGCTTCATCTATCATCAAGGGCAATATCATCTTTTCTATCAGTGGTATCCGCACGCTTGTGCACATAAAGACAAATACTGGGTGCATTTAACCAGCGGTGACCTTATCAATTGGCAGTGGCGCTCGATCGCTCTCACACCATCAGACTGGTACGATAGCCACGGTGTCTATTCTGGGCATGCAGTCAGTCATGGTGATGAACTGATGCTGTTTTACACTGGAAATGTTCGACTCGGAGAGCAGCGTGATCGCCAAACGATGCAATGTATGGCGGTATCGAAAGATGGACTGCACTTTGAGAAATATGGTCCCGTTATTCGCGAATTACCGGAAGGTGTTACAGAACATTTTCGAGATCCTAAAGTGATTCGTCATGATGATAAATGGTTGATGTTGATCGGTGCACAAACGACTGATCTACAGGGTCGTGTTGCGGTTTATCATTCTGATAATCTGAAGGATTGGCAGTATGATGGATTGGCCGGCGATGATATCGCTCCAATGGGCTATATGTGGGAATGCCCCGATATGTTTGAACTTGATGGGCAAGACTATTTTGTGTTTGGTCCGCAAGGTGTGGAGTCACCTAGCCCTCATCACACGACGGTACACCGAAATCGTATTGCTAAAGTAATGTGGGATGATAAAGGTCTACCTCGTTTTTCTGAGTTGCAAGAACTCGATTCAGGCTTTGATTTTTATGCACCACAAAGTATGCAAACTGAAGACGGTCGCCGAATCATGTGTGGCTGGATGGGGTTGCCGGATGATGTTGACCACCCAAGCTGTGATAACGGTTGGATACATCAATATACAGCGATTCGTGAATTGAGTATCGAGCAAGGCCAATTAGTTCAGCGTCCGCTTCGTGAATTAGCACAGTTGAGAGGGAATTTGATAAAAATTGAGCTAGGCAATGAGCCCGTTGATCTCAAAACAAAAAGTTTTGAAATACAAACGACGCTGCCATGGGGAGCAACCTTGCGTTTATTTGAGTTAGGTGAGCAATATGTTGATATTACCTTAGATGCTGAAACGAAAGTTTTACGCTTAGATCGTTCTAATACATTGATTCGACATGGTGATGTTATTCGTGAACTTGAGTTAGATAGCGAACAAGTCGCTTTGCATATTTTATCTGACAGTTCATCTGTCGAAGTTTTTATCAATGACGGTCAAGCGGTAATGACGGGAAGAGTATTTACTGAACAAAATGCAACCCAATGCCGTTTGATTAATGCAAAAGCTGAGGTTGAATTTGCTGAAATGAAAGCAGCGGATGCAGCGCTTTATCCTTTGTAAGTTAGTAGTAATATGGTCACCATATTGGTGACCATAAATAATGGTGAGCAGTAAGTTGTTTAAAGAAATATGGGACGACAAATGCTCTCATTTGTAGTAGCTCATATCTGATCTTACAGTTTCGATGAATAGGGTTGGACTTCATCGGACAGACAGCTATGAGCGAGGAACCTGACGGTCGGACAAACTCGTTTTTGGACATAAGCAAGTTGCATCTTTTCTAATTTAGCACAACATGAATTACTAGAAGTACTGCAAAAAAATGCTTGCATGATTGTCCAGTATCACCGGAGCGGAACACTTTATACTTCGTAAAATTTTCAGTCTAACTTATTTCGAAAGAAACAAATGTATTTAACAAAAAGGTCTGAGATGTAATAAGCCTTATTAAAGAGTTGCTTTCGCTCTTCTATACTTGGAACATTCCCGTGAGCACGATTATTTCTCTCTTCTCGTAAAGTACTTAGATGATGCCCTTTCGTAACAATACCTTCCCTTACAACGCAAGCAATCATATTTACAAGTTTAGATGTATCTTTCGAACTAACCGTAATCGTTCCTTTATTTTTTTGCTCGAGGAGATATTGTTTCAATGTCGTTTCAAATAGCAAACCAAATTCAAATAGAGAAATATCAACATCATCGATTGTAAGAAATGAAAGTGGCCTTTTTAGCAGTTCCTTAGTTTTGATGTCTGACGTATATTTACTGACATCTATCTCAATTTTTTCAACAACTTCTTCATAATGATACACAGCAAAATAGTCGTTACCCTTTTTATACGTATGAATATCATTCATTCTGTCCAAATATGAGTAAAATGTTGGGCGAAGACAGCTAATGTTTTTTGACACTTCCTTATATAGATCTCCTTTTTTAATGGGGATATTTGGTTGTTCAAATAATATTGACCGAATTTCATCCTGAATTAATTCAAGAAGAAGGGTCTTTTCAGCTTTTACATCATCTAGTACATTTAGATCGTTACAATAGACTACTTTGCAACGCTTTCCTTTTTCTCTTCTTATATCAATCCCATCAGTAGATAAAAGCCGCTGACGAACACTGACTTCAGATAGGTTCGTCATAATAATTATTTTATTAGTTAACTTGGGAAAGTCGATTGGGTTACTTTCTTGGAGAGCTGTTTTTATTGCCTGATTAAAATACTTTACTGAAACTGACTTTCTCTTAGGCTCTTTAGTTAAACCTTGCATTCTCCATGTACTAAGAGCAAACTCAGATTTACCAACTCTTACGAATTTCGGTTGGTCATGGAGATATACTTTCAGTGAATTTTGGGATGCATCAGGCCTGAGCTTTGCCACGCGCTCTTTAATATCTGAGAACTTTAGGGGGGCACCGGCATCATGTAACACCTTTTCAATAGCTTCAATAATAGTGATATTATTTAAGTTACCCCACGCTGTTAAACCCCACTCACCACTCCTACCGATGGGGGTGAACCTACTGTCAGATACAAACTGGTTTTTTAGATTTGTCTCCTTAATAGGTGTGGAATAAGCTGATGATTTTGAGAGTAAATTTATTTCTTGAGCCACTTTAGCAAAGTGCATTGGCTTTCCGTGAGACTCTAAAATTCTTACCGCTTTATCTGCTGCACTGCGTAGCCTAGTAAACTTTACCGTTATTTTCTTTCCATCGTATTCTATATCTTTTGTAGCCAACAGCGCCATTTTAATCGACTCATTTGAAATCGCAGAATTCGATTTTCTTTTCTTTTTTGCTGAAACTATAAAGTCAAATATCGGAATGGACTCTGCTTTATCATAAATACTATCCAACGCTTGAAATATAGATTCAAACTCAGACTTTTTATATTTAACACTCTTGCACCAAGATTCACATATTTGTCCTCTAAAGCCTACAACAGATCTTGGGAACTTTATATAACCACAAACCTCCATAAATAGATCCAAGTAATTTTCTTCGAGAGTATCATCAAAAAACTCTAAGAATACCCTTTCAACATCATCTTTATTAAGCAGCCATTCAGTTATTTCAAACTTACTATTAAGTGCGGTATACGATTGAACAATTTTATTGCATATTTTCCACTCCTTTTGATTCAAGCCATCATTTAATAGCAAGCCTAATTCCTTGATAGATTTAGCTTCAATCTGCCGAACTCTTTCACGAGTAATATCGTAATATGTACCTAAATCTTCAAGGGTATACTTGTTTTCACCATTCAGTCCAAATCTTTTGTACAGTACATCTTTATCTCTTTCTAATTTTTTCGTCTTAAGTTTTGAAAAATATAATTCAACAATAGCTGGGAAAGATTCTACTAAATTGCCATTTGCGGAAGAAAGGTAAGTCTCCCTAGGATCAATAAGTTTTAAAACTTCTTCTTCTGAAGCAGATTCGATTGTATTTATAAACCTGAAAACTAATGCCTGACTTTCAGATATGGTTTTCGCCCCCACGCCATCCATCCCCGAAAAACCAGATAGAACTATTGATATTGCTTCATAGCTATTCTTGAGACGCCTAGTTGCTATAATATTTCGGGCACGCGCTGGTAGACCTATAGCATCAACTGGTATTTTGCTAGCTCTTTCGATAACTTTCTCAGACAACTCATCCGATTGCTTTTCTCTACAAACTTCCATTTTCATATCCATATCGTCAATCTGAACCTATATGCTTATCAGTTTATCACCAGCCCCTTTCATATCCAACAATGGCACAACTATATATCGCAGGTATGGGAGTAAAGACTGTAGTGGATTAGTAAATTTGATTATGTGTTCTAGGCATGATGAAAAGTAAGTCAAATTCCTAGGCTTGAAACTATGTTCAATCCTGCTCCAGCAAACTTTGGGGCAAGTCGAACGCCCGCTTTTGGTACGTTGCCAACTGTCAGATTAGATTGAGTACTGTTAATCGAACCTGACAAATAAAGTTAAGACTTATTCATCTCATTGGTACGATGCCTACCGCTATTAATTTGAACCGCGTTGCTGTGCTTTGCGAGCCAATTTTTCCGCACGCTTTTGCTCGATAAGTTGCGCCGCATCGCCGCCGATATGATCTTCACCGCGCTGTTTGGCTAGTTGCACCTGCTTTTCACGCTCACGAAAACGTGCTAGCTGCTCCTCAGTATGGGTACCCACGCATTTAGCACAACTTACACCTTGTTCGAAGTGAACGCTCTGTTTGTCTTTTTCAGTAATCGGTAAACGGCAGGCATTACATACTTGGTAATCACTTTCTTTTAAAGCGTGACCAACCGCCACTCGGCCATCAAAGACATAGCAATCACCTTGCCATAAACTCTCTTCTTCAGGAACTTCTTCAAGGTATTTCAAAATTCCGCCTTCAAGGTGATAAACTTCCTCAAACCCTTGTTCTTTCAAGTAAGCGGTTGATTTTTCACAGCGAATCCCACCAGTACAGAACATGGCTACTTTTTTGTGTTTTTCCGGTGCTAAGTTTTGCTTTACGTATTCAGGGAATTCTCTGAATGTTTCTGTGTGTGGGTTTTGTGCGTTTTTAAATGTGCCGATTTGGATTTCGTAATCATTACGAGTATCGACAACCAATACCTCTGGGTCGGAAATGAGAGCATTCCAGTTTTCTGGTTTGACATAAGTACCGACTACATGACGAGGATCTATGCCTTCCACGCCCATCGTCACAATCTCTTTTTTCAACTTAACTTTAGTACGGTTAAATGGCGGCTCTGATGCTAGGGACTCTTTGTAAACGGTATTCTTCAGGCTGGGTTCCGCGTCGAGCCAAGCCAGTAGCGCATCGATCCCTTTACGTGATGATGAAACAGTACCGTTAATACCTTCACTGGCAAGCAGAAGTGTGCCTCGAATTTGGTTTTCTTCCATCAGCTCAAGAAGCGGTGTTTGCAGCTCTTGGTAGTGGTTGAGTTCAACAAACTTATAGAGTGCACAAACGACATATTGGCTCATGGGTTACCTTTTATAAAAACGATATAGAGAATTTGGGCGCATTATAGCTAAGGGATGCACCGACAAATACCGACAGTTTCTAAGGACAATACAACGGTTTCTCGAAAGGAGAGTCCAAATGATAGGGATATACCATTCAGGCCACTCTTAAGCGGGATAAACCATAGGGAAATCCAGAGTTGGATGCGAGGCAACCAATGAGTGGTAGCCATATACTTGTTGAATTCGAGTTGAAGTTAATGCTTGCCGCGGTGGAGCATCGCAAACCAATTTTCCTTTATGTAGCATTACTATGCGATCAGCGTATTGAGCGGCAAGGTTGAGATCATGTAACACAACTACAACGGCACAATTTTCCTCGGTCGCTAATGTTCGCGCAATATTGAGCGTATTGTGTTGATGAGCAAGGTCTAAGGCGGATGTTGGCTCATCAAGCATCAGGATCTTTTTATCGCCTGAGTGGTGCAATTGCGTAAGCACACGCGCTAGGTGTAAACGCTGTTTTTCTCCACCAGATAAGGCAGGATAAAGGGTTTCTGCTCGTTCAACAATATCGGTTTTTTGCATGTAATGCAGTGCGATATTATGGGTTTGCTGTTGGCTCAAGAAAAGGGGAAGTGCACCTAATTCGACCACTTCTTGCGCTAGAAATGGGAAATTAAGCGTGCTTTGCTGCGGGAGTATCGCCAAATGTTTGGCTAAATTATTTGGCTGCCACGAATGTTGCTCAAGCCTAAAATAGTGTAGCTCAGCCTGCGATTTTATTCTGTGGATACAGAAAACCACGGGTTTACCCGTGGATGAATGCCTTTGGAGACGGTACGATGGATAAATGCAATATTACACCTCGTCCCATAGTGTCTATTACACGAAGTATCACGTAGT
>NZ_CAWPQZ010000046.1:0-26494 GCF_963889785.1 Vibrio sp. S12_S33
GATCGCGAAAGCGCCTCAAGGTTAGCATGGAAATAACTAATATTCGTCCTTTTTGCCGTCTTTCTTCCACCCCGTTAGATTACACTCAAACTTGAGTATCATTACCGTACATCCAACCTGTGATGACCGTCGTGTCATAACGCTATCTATACAACAAAATGCGACCTAATTTACCACGCTACCGCCACTTATCATGAACTTTGATAATTAGAAATCTATCATATAAATCTTTTTTATCAGATTGTTAGTTGAATAAAAACTGCGCCAGACGTCACATTAGACGACTTTATGAAACTTAGTTTGTTGACTAAACCAAAAACAACAATGCTGTATATAAAAACAGGTAATTTTATTGGAAAAATATGAAATCACAATTTATTTTAAGCATTAAAGAGTATATGCAAGCGCGACGCTATGCAAAAAACTATAGAAGCATATTTGCACTGGATAACAAGATTCATCTACTTCAATAACAAAACACATCCAATGAGAATGGGTAGTAAAGAAGTTGAGATGTTTTTAACTGACTTAGCTGTTAATGGGAAAGTAGCCGCTAAAACACAAGCGTTGGCGCTTAACTCTCTCCATTTTCTGTACCGTGAAACCATTAAAGAACCGCTATCAATTAGCATGAATTTCAAGAAATCTCAACTTGCTCAAAAATTACCAGTAGTGATGACAAGAACTGAAATTAAGCGGTTTTTAGAACATATTGTATCCGCCCCATGATCCCACGGGGCGATATTGTTAGTGTTTGAAGTTCCAAGGCAGGAGTGCATCGATATCAGGTTCAGCTTTTGCTAACTCCTGCATGCACTTGACCATGTAGTCGTAAAAGATAAGGCCGTTGGCTTTCGCTGTCTCGACGATACTGTAAAGCATCGAGCTCGCTTCCGCTCCATTGGGATTGGTCGAGAAGAGCCAGCATTTAAAAGCCAGCATTCGGGCGAAGGTAGAACACCCGTTCCGGATCATCAAATGTCAGTTCGGCTTTATCAAAGCACGCTATAAAGGGCTGACGAAAAATGACTCACAGTTAGCCATGCTATTCACCTTGGCGAACCTGTTTAAAGTAGACCAGATGTTACGACGACAGCCAAGATCTGTCTGAAATCCGGGAATAGCACTGAATTAGGTCGAAATCCTGCCAAAAACGGCAGTATATTGGCCAAAATTGAACAGTTAGCGTTCAAAAATCAGGCGGGCCGCTCAAAACCTCGCTCGATACCTAAATTGCAGGACTTGTTCGCAGTTTCCCTAGCTTCTGATTTATGAAAAGACGAACTTGGTTTGGGGAAACGCAGAAATGTTTTGAAGTGGTCGCACTAAGGCGCTCTTGTCCCGGAAGCGACCTTACCAACATAAAAAATCATTTTGACTGCATGAGTTTTGTCGTCGTCGCATGAGCAGGATTTGGGTAAACTCCGGTTGTCTTGGAACATGCGTTTTGTAGCTGAAAATGATAATGGGGCAAAGGTGTGTTTGCCGTGATCGGCGCTGGCACACCTCTGGACAAAAACGCGTTAAACTCAAAACTCTAATTCACTTAACTGATATTAGAAAAAGTATCTTGAAACCTTAAAGCTGAGAGGTTGATACGGCGACGTTGAACAATGAGTCTTAGATCTCTAATCAGTCACGTTAGTATGGGTGAAGCCTGAAAGTGATAGACTTAGAAAGCGTATTAATAATAACCAACAAAAGTCTGGTGAGTGTGTTACCTTGGTTGTTATCCCTACCGCTTAGTGGGGACTTCTTTTCTTTTCCGAACTCGCATCTCGGCACTCCTTAGTTGCCCTCCTAAGCCTCACCGCAGGCTTTAATTATGTCCATTTCAACCCAAAAGTTAAGAAACATCTTCAAACTCACTAGAATTGAAAATGTAGAAATCAACAACGATGTACCCCATTTCGCACCTTGGTTACCACTTGCTCAGAAAGTAAAACCTGTCATCCCTTCTGCGATTATATATTGCGAAGGTAATTTTGGTAAAATTGATGGTAAAACCGCTAATGGGTTAGTGAGACATTCGTTAAGCTATCGTATTCTATCGGTTATTGATAGTGAGTCTGCTGGCTTAGATGCTGGTGAAGTTCTTGATAACAAAGCCAATGGAATACCGATCCTTGCTAATACTGAAGAAGCTATCATTCACGCAGAAAGCATTCCTGATTACTTCATTTTTGGCATTGCGCCATCAAGTGGCTTTTTATCTGACTTAGATAAAAGCATCATTTTAAATGCCATGTCACTAGGAATGAACATCGTAAATGGCTTACATGAATTCCTAACCGATGATCCTCTATTTTTAGAAGCCAGCTTAAAGAATAACGTTCGAATATTCGATACTCGCAAACCCAAAAATAAAGGCGAACTGAAAACGTTTAGCGGGAAAATACACAACGTTAAATGCCCGAGAATTGCTGTAATGGGGACGGATTGCGCGCTAGGAAAACGAACAACAGCAACAATATTGGCGAATGAACTGACTAAAAAAGGCCTTAACGTCGTTCTGATTGCCACTGGTCAAACAGGCATTATGCAGGGCGCACAATACTGCGTTGCACTCGATGCTGTTCCTTCACAATTTTGTGCCGGTGAGTTGGAATCTGTCATTGTACAGGCCTATGAAAAAGAAAATCCGGATCTGATTATTATTGAAGGGCAAGGAGCCTTGAGTCACCCTGCGTTTTCAACCAGCGCTTTTATCTTACGTGGCAGTTGTCCAACGGGTGTGATACTGCAACATGCCCCTAAACGTTTATATCGTAGTGATTTTCCTGATTGCCCAATGCCTTCGATTGCCTCAGAAATCAATCTTATCGAAACGTTTTCTAATACCAATGTTATTGGACTAACACTGAATCATGAAGATATGTCGTTGGATGAAACACGTTGTGCGATAGACACTTACACTACCGAATTTGGTTTACCGGTTACTGATGTCTTGTCACAGCCTGTTGAACATCTACTGCACATCGTAACGTCAGCCTTTCCTATAATAGCAAGTAAACTGGCCGAAAAAGGGTGAACTACCCTAGGTTAGACATCGATTGTGGGAAAGTTCATCATAACGCTCAGTTCCTGATTTCTCAGCTCTCACTGAAAAATATATCCGTTACGCCTGTAACAAAAGCCTTCCTCGGCCACCCTATCATCGCACAAGTTCTTATTGATGCTGGCGCAACAATGTTAGCCGATTCAAGAATCGAAAATCTTCAAAAGATGACTGAATCTGGC
This sequence comes from Vibrio sp. S12_S33, assembly GCF_963889785.1. NCBI lineage: Bacteria > Pseudomonadati > Pseudomonadota > Gammaproteobacteria > Vibrionales > Vibrionaceae > Vibrio > Vibrio sp. S12_S33. The sequence goes on from NZ_CAWPQZ010000046.1 coordinate 3,241, forward strand.
ATTGCTATCCCTAAAATGCTGATACGTACACCCATGCTCAGTCAAGTGGCGAGCGTAATAAAATACAGTGATATGAGTTTAAACTCTGAAGTTGAAGTGATTCAGAGGCTTTCACATGCAGCGGAACAACAAAATTGCTGTCACGGTATCATTATTATGGTTGAGCTTGGCGATCTAAGAGAAGGTGTGATGCCAAATCGCGTGATTGATTTTATCCGAGAGATTATTTCTTTACCAAACATCACGATAAAAGGAATTGGTACGAATTTAGCCTGTCGGTATGGTGTCGCTCCAGATGATCAAAATATGAGTATTCTTTCTGAGCTTGCCGATGGAATTGAAGCTACATTTGGGGTCAGTCTAGAAATTATTTCAGGGGGTAATTCTGCTTCAGTTAACTGGGCTCTTCAGAGAACAGGCTTAACTCGAGTCAATAACCTTCGTATAGGAGAAGCAATTTTTTTAGGCTGTGAGCCTTTAGAGCACGAAAATATCAAAGGCTTACATACGGATGCGGTTTCTTTGACCGCTGAAGTGATTGAATCCAAGACTAAACCGACTTTGCCTTGGGGGAGTCGGGGGTTAAATGCTTTTGGTGAAAAAGAAAACCTTCAAGATAGAGGGGAGGTCTCACAAGCTATTCTAGCATTAGGCCGCCAAGATGTTTGTGTCAGCGGGCTTAAGGCTCCGAATGGGATTAAGATCATGTCTTCAACCAGTGATCATCTTGTCCTTGAATCCTCACAGAAACCACTATTTGTAGGGGAAAAAGTCACATTCAGTTTAGATTACAGTGCGCTCTTATCTTCTATATCTTCACGTTATATCCATAAATATTTTAAGGCACCTAAAGGGAGAAGAAAGGAAGAAGGAGCGCATAATGCTACGAACAACTGTAATTCTCTTCGTCAGTGTCATGCTTAACGGTTGTCAGATAAGTCCAATAAAATCTAATGGACTTGCCGATTATAGAGCGACAGTTATTTCAAGCCAACTTCCACAAGAGTTAGGCTCAATCACACTCGTAAATGCACAGTCAGAGGGCGATAGTGTCACTCTTGTTTTCGTAAAAAAGAAAACTTTGAATATGGACCGCTTAGTAGAAAAAGTCGCCGTTAGTTTTTGTGACAACATCGAAATAAGACCACTATTAGAGAGTGGGATCTCTTATCGAATCATTACCTTAGGAAAAAATGAGAAAGTAGAAAGCCTTAACGTCATTTCTCTAGCTAAGTGCTCTAATTGAGTGCTTAGCAGTCGAATGGATAAAAGCCAATACGAGTTGTTCAATGTACTCAATGACACTATTTTATTGAGGTTTGACCGCCTTACGCCTTGGGAAAAAAACTTTATCACAGAGTTACACCATAAGGTCGTAACTAGACAACTCATTTCAATTAAACAAAAACAGCTTGCTTTAAAAATTTCAATGAAAGCCTATAAATCAAAGAAGAAAAACGCGCGTTCCAACGTTTAATTTAAGCTTGTGTATACCTAATCTGTTCAAGGTCCTCTAAACCTTGGACAGATTAGTAGTATTTGCACTTAACGTATTGAAAATAATCAAGTGTAGCGGTGAATGGGTAACAACTTTCAGCGTAATAGCAATTGAAACACCTAAGTATTTAGGTTCCTTTTCGATTAACACTCAGTACCTTCTGAAAGCAACAATGCATCTTCTAATTCAACCCCAAGATAGCGGATTGTATTATCTACCTTGGTATGACCAAGTAGTAGCTGCACCGCTCGGATATTTTTCGTTTTTGCGTAGACTAACGTCGCTTTTGTTCGCCTCATCGAGTGAGTGCCATACAAGTTAGGATCCAACCCCAGATTAGAAGCCCATCTCCTCACTAAGTATCGATAGTACGAATAGCTAATCGGTTGTTGCTTTCGCCTTTGGCTTGGGAAAATAAAATTGCTGTCATGTAGCGAAGCCATCAAAATCCATTTCATTAGACTCTGTTGAGTTCTTGTCGTTATCTCAAATTGAACTTCAATATCTGTTTTGCGCTGGATATGCTTAACGCGGTTAAATATCCTATCTTGCGAAGATACATCGCAAACTCTGAGAACGAGCAAATCACTTGCTCTAAGTTTGCTATCAATAGCTAAGTTGAGCAACGCAAGCTGCATCAAATTATTTTCAATTTCTAATCTGGTTCTGATCCGCCAAATTTCCTCAAGCCGAAAAGGCTTTTTGACGCCACTTCGTTTCGTTTTGTTGAAAACTACCATGATGACCTCCTTTTTAATTTGGTCATCACGATTGTAGTTGGAAGGAAATGGACAAAACCTTGTTAGACCTGATGCTCTAAAAGGGTTCTGTCATATTAGGAAAAGTATCTTGAAACCTTAAGTGTTTGTTAGCACTATAGATACCCCTTACCAACATGTTGAAGTACCGATAGCATATCTAAGACTTCACTAGCGACATAACTGCTTCTGTTTCCTTCAAAACCATAGCGCCACGAGACGAAATGATTATTGTATTTTTCGAAGAACATTGCTGGACTCAACGGGAACGTTAAATCAACAAGATGGCTAGCAATTTTATCTTTGTATTCTTGCTCTAACCCGTTGAACAAACTAGATAAGTCATGTCCTCGCTTACTACCTCTACTTACGAGCTGCTTATACTGAGTAACAAAATCACGATACTCAGAGGGCTCCTTGAAAACAGTCTTACCATCAAAGGCTTTTAAATATAATTCAAGCGCAAAACTAGCATTTACAATAAAAGGCGCACCACGATATTCCATTGCTTCAGCTTGATGCAAGGTAAGAGCAGCAATATGAAAAGCCTCAGCTTGATAGTAAATACTTGGTTCAACTCGCCTTATTATTTTCATATTAACCTCAATAGAGTACTAACGCCCCAATCAATTGCGCATTCCGCTGGGACTAAAGCGTTTGAAAAATTTTGAACCGCAACCGCGAAAGTTGACTGTGTCAGTTGCATTGGATTGTTAGGCGATTTTTCAACGAACTACTTTTTTTACGACGAACTCGTAAAATTTAACACCTTTGTCGTTTATAAATGCTCCACCCAAGTCACCTGCATATGCTCCCCCAGATGGTAAGTTTAACAAACCAGACATTGCTAATGACTGAAAGTCAATTTCAGCACCTTCAGCCCAAACACTTTGCCTTTCTTCATTTGAAGAAGCGGTATCCATACGTTTTTTGTAATCGTAAAACTCTTTGAGTGTTTCCAATCCTTCAAATGGATGGATTTGCTCGATACTAAACAAGAGAGAGTTGTACTCACGTACGGTAAATCTATTGAACTTAAAAGTTTCAACAAACAACTTTCCTAATAACTTCGCTTTCATTTCGTTGTGGTACCGATCAATGTAAACCATCGTATTTTCGATTATTTCATCAGTTACCGATGGAACATCCACGGCTTCATCAAGTAAAGCTATATCGTTTTCAGTGAATCTTTCAAGGTTCACTTGCCCAATAAAACTTGAGAATTTCTTCATGAAAGCAGCACTTTGAATGGAATTTTTTACGCTGATTGAAGTACAAACCCATTTAATAACAGGGATCTCTTTGAGAAGCTCTTGGTCTTTTGCAACAGTTTCAAGAACATTGTCGAGACTCATTTCAGATATTTCAGCACAAAATTCTTTCGTATCGTTTGATACTAACCTTGAAACAAGACTGTTCTTTTTCTTATTACTCATAACTTACCCAGTCGCCTAACGCCCCAGTCAATTGCGCATAACGAGAAAGCTAAAGCGTGTGAAACATTCTAAACAACAACTACGGGACTCAAATGCGTCAATTGCACTGGCTTGTTATATTTTAAGTAATACGAATAATATGGTATGCCTTACGCTGTTGAGCACAAAAAGGAAAGAATCATTCGACTAGAAGAAACTTCCTTATTCTTACATAAGAAAGATACTGATGCTAATTTAGCAACTATTTCTGAATCGGAGGAGTTCCAAACAAATACTCATCATCAGGATCAAAAGATTCAGTCGAGCCATTGACTTGGATAACAACTTTAGAACCGTCTGGACGAGTAAAAGTGCCAACTCCATCTGGATCGACAACAATTCGTCCTCCAGATACATGCTCAATTACCGTATTACCATAATCATCGAGATATACAATATTACCGTAAATCTCTTGAGGTTTTCTGGTAGGTTTTACTTCTTCATTCATAATACGAATCCCTTCTTTGAATCAAATAAGTTTAAGATAATGTTTAGTTTAGATGAAGATAGTTGGAAATATAACAGCATCTTTTCAGCAGACATCATCTTCATAATATTTTCAGAAAATACAGACACCATAACAGTAACATACTGTTCTATCGGTCTTAATTTTACCAGTACTCACAAATTGCAGATCATGTCCGCATACTCGCATGTATTCAATTAGGTTTATAATCTGCTATTAGGAAAAGTAGGTCAAGGACTGACAAGAGAAAGAGATCAAGAGACGAGAGCTAAACGATTTTGGGGCAAAACCTTGCTAGCGATGAGCGCGCTGAGAAGCCTCTGGACAGAAGTGAGTTTGGAATATAAGTCGATCTCTACCTTTCGGATAACCTTTTGTATAGCGAACGGTCGTGGACAAAGCTCTTCATTCCCAAGTTGTGATGACAGATCCAGTCTATACCAACAGCCATTCAGTATATCTTCGGTGCTAGCGTATTAGCGTATTTTCATTTCTAACCTGTTTCAAATGAGGCATTGATTTTACGATTTCAGGTATCCATGAATTATTATATACCACTATTTTTACTCCTGCTTCGCGTAGATTGTTAATATCTTCTTCTTTTAGAAGGTTAAATTCTACATACGGAGAATCATCATATTCATTAACTGAACGGTTAACTGCTATCCATGTTTCATTTGTTATATTCAATTCAATGGCATGCTGGTTATCGTTTATTTTTGTATCATGTTTGTCAAGAAGTAGACTTATATATCTATTTTCCAATCCAGAAAAATAAACGACAAAGCACTTCTCTATCTTGCTGTAGTGCCAACACATCCCGTCCACATGAGTAGTGTAGTGAGGAGGAATATTCATAAGTGCTTCAGAGTGTTTAATCCTTTCGTAACGCCAAAGAAAATATGCTTTATGTTTTGCTTTTCTTTGCCGCATTTTATAATTTTCAATACTCTGACTTTTTCGTTTTGAGGTTATATCTAATGCTTCATCTAAATAATCGTGAACTAGTTTGTTTCTGAAAAAAAGAAAAATTATAAGTAAAACTATAACACCCAAAAGAACTAACAGGAAATTCATAACTTATTGCTTTCATATGAGTTTAACGGCAAATTGTATGATTCGTTATTCTGTAAAACCGTGAGATTAGTCTCAATTCCTAAATGTGAGTTTAGGAGAGCCTGTATAATAATACAGATGAAAATCATTGGTCAGAAATGCTGTTTACGAAGGTTGGGAAAAATTCCGTACATCAGTTCTGCGCGATCTGTCATTACTAAATGTCAGGCTATTTTCTAGCGGGGATTATCAGTGTTCTGTTACGCAAACTCATTTTGGGGCAAAACCTTGCTAGCAATGATCGAGCTGAGAAGTGTCTGGGCATTATCGAGTTAGGGAGTGCTATCTACAATGGCGCATTCTTAGTAGGGCGTAAAAGAGCCAGTGATACAATCACAGGCTCTTTTATCTTAAGTAGCTCAACCTTCGATTTTAGCTCAAGTAGCTGCCGGCCAAATGGTAAATGTGTAGATCGGCTTGCAACTCTTCTGCTGTTGCATTACCAATGTAATCGATGGTGACAGGATGGTGGGGTAAAAGGGTAAAGCTGGCATCACTGAATCGACCTTTACCGCTAAACTCAGGGTGAACAAAGAAAGCTGGCGCATCAGTTTTGAGCACAACTTGTATCCCTTGATCATTTTTAATTACGTCTGCTGTGATGTTAGCAGCGGCGAGTGGCAAGCGTTTAAACAAATCATCAAACCAAGTGTTGTAAATGACCTCACCTTGGCAGTTCAGCTCGACATGATAGAAGCCTTGCCCTTGGCGTTTTTCTAATGCCTCAGGACTTAATCGCCATAATACCTTGTTGCCGTCTTCTTTAATGACATCAGATAAAGGCCACCCCTCAAGAATGTTCCCCTGCCAGTCGATTAAGGACACTTGCCCTTCTATTTTTCGGTCGGCGTGTTCATCATTCAACCCGTGTAAACGCAGCCCACTCTCATCATGAACGAATGTCGTCATTTGCGGAGCAAAGAAGCGTTTGGCATGGTAGTGCAGTTGTTTCCAGCGACCTGAATACTCAATGCTCGACCATGAACTTACAGGCCAGCAGTCGTTCAATTGCCAATAGAGAATACCTCGGCAAATGGGTTTGTTGGCGCGCCAAAATTCGCTGGCGGTTTTTATTGCGAGTGCTTGTTGCACTTGGCTGAGGTAAAGCATTTGTTGAAAGTTGGATGGAAAGCGGAAATAGCGCGTAAACATTTCGGTGATGATGCTATTACCACGGCCGTTTTTTTGGTGCTCTTCAAACGTTGGAGAGGTCACATTCCAATCGCTAGGCTCAGCGAAGGTTTTGACTTCCGGCAGTGATGGCCATGATTGATAACCAAATTCGCTGCAAAAACGTGGTTTAATGCTGTGGTACGCATCTAAGGATTTGCCAGAATGCCATACATCCCAGAAGTGCATATCGCCTTTGTTGTCATCGTGCCAAGCATCACCAAAATCTAGTTCGCCATTGCATGGAGAGCTCGCCCAGAAGCGGCGCGTTGGGTCTTCGGTTTCGACTATTTGTTGCAACACGCGATTAAGCCTGTCGTAGTTCACCACATACTTTTCGCGATTGGTACGAGACTCAGGATACCAACCAATAGCACCAATCACTTCGTTGTCACCACACCAAAGTGCGAGACTTGGGTGATCTCGTAGGCGTTTCACTTGGTCACGCACTTCCAGTTCTACATCGGCTAAGAAATCTGGCGTTGATGGATACAGTGCGCAGGCAAACATCAGGTCTTGCCAGACCAATAGCCCAAGTTCATCACACAGATCGTAAAACTCGTCTTGTTCGTACATGCCACCGCCCCAAACACGAATCATGTTCATGTTGGCATCGACCGCATCTTGAAGCAGGGCTCGATAACGGTCTGAGGTATGCAGCGCTGGCATGGCATCAAGTGGAATCCAGTTCGCCCCTTTGGCCATGATGGCCTTACCGTTGACGACAAAGGTCATCGACGATCCCACTTCGTCTGCTAAAGTTTCGAGTTTTAACTCGCGTAAACCGATTTTCTTGGTGATGGTCTGCCCATCAATTGAGACGACTAACGTGTAAAGAGGCTGCTCGCCATAGCCTGCTGGCCACCATCGCTGCGGGTTCTCAATACTAAAGTTGAGTTGTGTATCGGTTGTGGCTGAGGTTTGCACGTTTAATACGTCTTCACCTAACGGAGAGGTGAGAGTTGCTTCGATCAAGGCGTTGGATTCTGAATTTAATACTTCAAGGTTGACACTCACCGTGAGTTCGCATTGCTTGCTTTGCCATGTTTGTTTGGTCGTAATGTTGTTAAGTCGATATGCTTGGCGGGCAATCAACTCGATTGGTGCATATACGCCGCTGGTTAGCAAGCAAATCCCCCAATCCCAGCCTGAATGACATTGGGTTTTGCGTAAAGTATTCATATGCGGAATTTGGTTATTACCCACAGCCCAAGGAACAGGGAAAGGCAGCTTTTCGGCGCGAGCAGCCGCTTCTAGATCTGCACGTCTAATCGTAATAGTGAGAGTGTTTTCCCCTTCCACTAAAAATGGGCGAACATCCGTTTGATACAGGCGGAACATGTTGCTGCATTCCAACACGGTTTCACCGTTGAGCGTAATCTCCGCCATGGTATCGACCATGCTCATGGAAAGGTCGATTACGTCATGGGCAAGGAGTTCTGAAGATACCTCGAAGCTTCGGGTTATTTGCCAGTCGTGCTCAGAGACCCACTGCACGTTTTTTTCATTGGTTGCCCAATAAGGATTGGGAATGAACTCGGCAGCGAGTAAGGCAGAATGCACATCGCCTGGTAGTGTCATGTCGGTTTGAATGTCTGGGTTTGTTAGGGATGCTAGGCGCCAATTTCCGTCAAGAATTAAACGAGTCATGCCCACTCCTGTATTAGGTTAGATTGAAGTCGGGCCATCATACGAAGCGGTGACTTTGAATTAGGTGCGCATGAGCAAACATTGATCAAAAACTAAGCCAATTTAATTAAAAATTGGAACTACTTCATAGTTTTACCTACAAGTGGAATTGGTTGATTTTAATTTGATTTTCAAGATGCTATCTAAGTTCACCTAGCGCTAAAAGCCAACCCGCTATCGCTCAATCAGATTGCACTAAGAGTTTCGGTATTTCTAAGGAATCACATTCGCTTTAACGGCTTGACGACACTATCTAAGCCTTCGATTTTCAATGCTAAGCACAATTGCAATAAACGACCTAACTCCCCCTCTGGGAATCCTTTTTTATCAAACCACAGTAGATATTCTTCGGGCAGATCGATAAGTACTCGGCCAGCGTATTTACCAAATGGCATTTGCATGCGCGCAAGTTTTATCAAGTTTTCTTTTTCTAGCATTTCGTATCCACATGAATGACTAACCATTTGAGTTTCTTCAGTTTACTTTTCTCTGCTTAGTTACGGTAGTTTTTTGTTATTCACTCTCTTTGGAAACCAGTCACCTTGTGGTCTAATATCGGACATCGGTTCTCCGCCCAAGTTTTGATTTACAGCGGATACTGGTTTTTAATATCGTAATAAGACTTTCAATAAACCAATGGTTGGAAATAGCATGTCATCAGATTTTTATGGTTCAAGTGCGAGCTATGCTCGTCAAGAAAGTGGCTACAGAGAAAAGGCACTCAAGCTCTATCCGTGGGTGTGTGGCAACTGTGCTCGTGAGTTCGTTTACTCAAATTTGAAAGAGTTAACGGTCCATCATAAAGATCACGATCATACCAATAACCCGGAAGATGGCAGTAATTGGGAGCTTTTATGCTTGTATTGCCACGACCACGAGCACTCTAAATATTCTGACCATGATCGATTCGGTGCCGATCCAGTCGCAAGGTTAGATGATCATCAAAGCGCTACCTACAACCCTTTTGCTGACCTAGCAAAGATGATGAAAAAGTAATGCAGATTGCAGTAAGGTACTCCGTTCGACCCCCGAGTACCTATATGCTTAAACACTAAACGAATAAGGCTTACATGAACTCTGCTCTTTCATCGCGACACTCATATGAGCCCATTTCAAATTCTCGACAAATCCAAGGACGATTTTCATAAATCGTGCACATGAAAGTCTCACGGTCTAATGCCGAACACCAACCATCAGCCAAACGTCGCATAGTTTCCCCACCCCACTCATCAAAAGCGATATGTTGCTGAGGTACGCCAGTATCCGTAATAATCATCACTTCTAAACGGCAACAACAAGCCTGACAATTAGAACAAGAAACCTCTGGGGTGGTTACGTTTTTAATCGGTATCGACATCGGGTATCTACCATCAATTGAATTAGCGCATAGTACTCTAAATTACGTTATGTTACCGACATTCTTGTGCGATGTGTCTTGCTCTCACCAATTTAACTTCGCAGATAAATCCATTATTTTCTCGCCGACTTCGCTAAAGAGAAGAAAACCATTACAATGCGCCCGTTTTTCATCGTTATACGGGCATTTTTCTTGAAACTGAGTAAAAGACTAGAGCAAATAGAGCAAATGGTGACAGCCGACTATACCCACATTTGGGATTGCTGCTGTGATCATGGGTTACTTGGCGCAGCATTATTGTCTCGCCTGGCTGCGCCAAATATACACTTTGTGGATATAGTTCCCAAGCTAATGGATGAGCTAGAAGGCAAACTGCAACGCTTTTATTCACACTCACTTTCTCGGTGGAAAACACACTGCATTGATGTAGCGACATTGCCATTGGATAAGCATCAAGGAAAACACTTAGTCATTATTGCTGGTGTAGGTGGTGATTTAATGATCAAGTTTGTTGAGGCTCTTCATCATAAGTACCCCGAGTTAGCCATTGATTTTCTGCTGTGTCCGGTTCACCACCAATTTGCACTGCGTCAGAAGCTCATTGAACTTCAGTTTTCTTTGAAGGATGAAGTGTTGCTCGAGGATAATAAACGTTTTTATGAAGTGATGTTGGTTACATCAGTAACCGATGAAAACGCGCCAATTAGCGCTGTTGGTGACAAAATTTGGCAATCAACCTCGCTCAAACAAGCTAATATTGCTGAAAAATACTTACGTAAAACGCTCTGTCATTACCAGCGAATTGAACAGGGTAACATCAACAGCGTGACACACATTATTGCCGCGTATCACACCGTGGTGCTTTGATTCTAACCTTGAAAGATAACTCTTGAGTGGAAATTGATGCTAAAGGCGTTTTATTGCATCGACCAAAAATGGATCTGACGGCTAGTACTTTTTTATGGCCCTTCGTCAGATCAAATATGGGAAAACACCGTTAGATAGCTTGCTGATGATGCTTGGTTAGTCTTTTGTATAACATGTCTTTTAACTCGACACGCTGAAACTTGAGATCATTCATATTGTCATCATCAATTGGACTGCCCGATATCTCTAGCTGACGGATATCATAATCCAATTGGTGATACTGCTGTAGCTTCGCTTTGAATGTAGGATCATCATGGTTAAGCTGAACAATATCTAATTTAAGCTCAGGAAATTCTAAGATAAAAGCATGATTTTCATTAAGCATCGGCATTCCCTCTTCAGTTGAATTAATCACAGTATAGAAGGAATGGTGACAAAGAAATGTGGCTTAAAACGCAAAGCAGTGATGTGACGAAACTCATTTTAATCGACCATGAAAGGTGATTACAGATATAAAAAAGGCGACAAGTTAACCTGTCGCCTTATCTATTTCTAAGCCAGCTTCTTGCTTATTCCCAATCAAGAATAACTTTACCAGAAAGCCCGCTGCGCATAGCATCGAAGCCTGCTTGGAAGTCATCAACCTTGAAGTGATGAGTGATGATTGGCGTTAGATCTAAGCCAGATTGAATCAAAGATGCCATCTTGTACCAAGTTTCAAACATCTCACGACCGTAGATACCTTTGATCACTAACCCTTTGAATATCACTTGGTTCCAGTCAATCGCCATATCTGATGGTGGAATTCCCAATAGCGCAATACGACCACCGTGATTCATGGTTTTTAGCATTGAACTAAATGCACTCGGTACACCCGACATTTCAAGACCCACGTCAAAACCTTCGGTCATACCTAGCTCGCTCATCACATCTTCAAGTTTTTGCTCTGCGACGTTGACTGCGCGAGTTACGCCCATTTTACGAGCTAGATCAAGGCGGTATTCGTTTACATCAGTAATCACAACATGGCGAGCGCCAACGTGTTTCGCCACGGCCGCAGCCATAATGCCGATTGGTCCAGCACCGGTGATCAATACATCTTCACCAACTAAATCAAATGATAATGCCGTGTGTACCGCATTACCGAATGGGTCGAAGATTGATGCTAAGTCGTCTGAAATTCCATCTGGGATTTTAAAAGCATTAAATGCAGGGATCACAAGGAATTCAGAAAAAGCACCGGTGCGGTTTACCCCCACACCCACAGTATTGCGGCATAAGTGCGTACGACCACCACGACAGTTGCGGCAGTGACCACATGTGATATGGCCTTCACCAGAAACGCGGTCGCCCAATTCAAAACCACGTACTTCTTGACCAATACCAACCACTTCACCGACGTATTCATGGCCCACAACCATAGGTACCGGAATGGTTTTTTGTGACCATTCATCCCAGTTGTAAATATGTACGTCAGTACCACAAATGGCGGTTTTCTTAATTTTAATGAGCAGATCGTTGTGGCCAAGTTCTGGCATCTCAACGTCTGTCATCCAAATGCCTTGTTCAGGCTTTAATTTTGATAATGCTTTAATTTTCATTTAATTAGTCCCATTTCTTGACCAACTTCGATAAATGCATCAATGGCGCGATCTAACTGCTCACGGCTGTGTGCTGCCGACATTTGTGTACGGATACGCGCTTGACCTTTTGGCACTACCGGGAAAGAGAAACCAATAACATAGATACCTTTAGTAAGCGCACGCTCTGCAAACTCAGCCGCGACTTTAGCATCACCTAACATGATCGGGATGATAGCGTGATCAGCACCGCCCATCGTAAAACCAGCCGCTTCCATACGAGTACGGAAATGGGCAGCATTATCCCATAATTGGTCACGTAGCGAACCGCTTTCAGCCAGAAGATCTAACACTCTGATTGAGGCCGTGACAATCGCAGGAGCCACAGAGTTAGAAAACAAATAAGGGCGTGAACGCTGACGTAACCAGTCAATCACTTCTTTCTTGCCAGATGTGTAACCACCAGAAGCACCGCCCATCGCTTTACCTAAAGTACCGGTAATAATGTCGATACGGTCAATGACATCATGGTATTCATGCGTACCACGGCCGTTTGCGCCCATAAAACCAACAGCGTGTGAGTCATCAACCATCACCAACGCATTGTATTTATCCGCTAAGTCACAAATAGCAGGTAGGTTGGCAACCACACCGTCCATAGAGAAAACGCCATCGGTTACGATAAGCTTATTACGAGCACCAGCTGCATCTGCCGCGATCAATTGATCTTCCAGCTCTTGCATGTTGTTGTTTGAGTAACGGAAGCGCATCGCCTTACACAAACGTACCCCATCAATAATCGAAGCATGGTTTAACGCGTCAGAGATGATCGCATCTTCTTTATCTAAAATCGTTTCAAAAAGACCAGTGTTCGCATCAAAACATGAGGTGTAAAGGATCGTATCTTCCTGACCAAGGAACGCTGACAGCTTATGTTCAAGCTCTTTATGAATATCTTGTGTGCCACAGATAAAACGCACAGAAGCCATACCAAAACCGTGCTTTGCCATACCGTCTCGACCCGCTTCGATAAGCGCAGGGTGGTTTGCAAGGCCTAAGTAGTTGTTAGCACAGAAGTTCAATACTTCTTCGCCAGTAGAAATTGAAACAGCAGCTTGCTGTTGTGAGGTAATAACACGCTCTGATTTGTATAAACCTTCAGCTTTCACTGTTTCAAGTTGCTGCTGGATCTGTTGGTAAAATGCAGAAGACATTACTGATTCCTTCTTTGATTTATATCGCCTATGACTGGCTTTGTAGGGTGGTATTGATAGTCTTTATTTACACTGTAAACACATCGATTAATCATCTCTGCATTTAACTATGGGCATTACGAATACCAAGACAACAAATGAGATAAATATAGTTTAATCCAAGCTCATCATGACGATAATCCCTCAAAGTGGAAAACCATTCGTGAATTCTAGGCACAAATGATCATTGAAAACTGGCTGCAATTCTGAGAAAGTGACGTCCACGTTGCCCTTGACGCTATTAATGTCTGATTCTTATGCTGCACTTAAAACTGATTGCTCTGTTACCTGATCTTGCTACTTTTATTCTTGTCGTTAACGAAGGTAGTTTTACCGCTGCAGCGCAAAAATTAGGGGTGACCCCTTCAGCGCTCAGTAAGCTGATCACTCGCCTTGAAGCAGCGCTGTCCGTAAAGCTGTTTGAACGCACCACTCGTAAATTGATCATCACTCAAGCAGGAAAACGTGTCTATGACCAAAGTTTACTGATGGTCAATGCCGCGCAGCAAGCTGTCGAACTGTCGGCATCGGATCACACCGAACCCGCGGGATCTCTTACAGTGGCGGCACCGGAAGCATTTTTGAACTCGGTATTGCAACCCTTAGTTGTACCTTTTCTTACTCAATATCCTGAAATTCAACTCAAACTTAGGGCGGCGGATGGTGAAATCGATCTCTTCAAACACAATATCGATATCGCGTTTCGTCTTACCGATAAACCCGATGAAAACTTAGTACTGCGGGAAATAGGCAAAACCAATTTAGTGCTATGTGCCAGCCCTGACTACACCTCGTTACGCGGAACACCAACCCACCCAACCGAATTAAGCGAGCATGATTGCTTGTATCTTGCGGAAACGGAACGTGACCATATTTGGAATTTCCTCAAAGACGATGAATTTCATACCATTGCAGTTTCTGGGCGCTATGCAGTTAATCACTCTCAAATGCGCCTAAATGCGGTGAAAAGTGGTTTAGGTATCGGTATCTTTCATGATTTCGTTATTCAAGAAGCATTAATGAAAGGTAAAGTCGTACAGTTATTAGAAGATTGGACCATCAAAAGTAACTACCACGGCGCCATTGCTATGCAGTACGCACAAACCAAATACATGCCTGCACGCTTGCGAGTGTTTATCGATTATGTGACTGAACACTTGGTCACCAAACTCAATACCACAGGTTAACTGATGCTAAAACGAATCCACCACGCGGCGATTATCTGTTCTGACTATGCTCGTTCTAAAACCTTTTATACCCAGATACTAGGGCTAACTATTCTTGCTGAGAATTACCGTGAAGCACGCGATTCTTACAAGCTTGATCTTGCTTTACCTGATGGGGGACAAATTGAGTTGTTCTCGTTTCCTAACACACCACCAAGACCGAGTTTTCCAGAAGCTCAAGGTTTACGTCACCTAGCGTTTGTTGTTGATAGTGTCAGTGAGGTAAAAGCGTATTTAGAATCACAAGGGGTGGATGTTGAACCAATCCGTATTGATGAATATACCGGGCGCGAATACACTTTTTTTGCTGACCCAGACGGTCTGCCGCTAGAGCTGTACTCGGAGATGTAGATTAGGGCTATATCAGTTTTTTTTAATAGAAAGTGTTGGCGGTGCCCTAGGAACTTGCTGTTCAAATCGCACACTTAGAGCCAAAAAAGTGTAACTGTCTGAAATGAGCAAGCTCAGTCGTGTCAGTAAAGGTGTCGTTGGAAGTGAATCTTGATGAAAAGTAGAGAAATGAGCAAAGGGGCACGGCTTACTGTGCTGAGGTTGCACTTTGCCCTCTTCAATTTGAACCAGTTCAAAACCATTGATGGTACACAGCGTTGCCCACACCCCCGCCGTATTGCCATGTGCATTGATCACGGGCATCAACGCAACCAATACCCAACTCAGGGCACTGGTTATCAGCATTATTTTGTTAAAACAACTTTGGCGAATCATAGCAACACTCAACATAAACTTGCGCTCACTATATAACCCATTGATAAAAATAACAGTGCGTTAGCACTTAAAAATTAACAAACACCCAGAAAACGCTACAAAACCAATAACTACGCGCTTTGGTTCATGATGCATAACAATGTGACTCCATTCACGCTTTACCCACCAGCACAGCAAAACTAGGAAATATTCTTAACTTTTCTAGGCCATCCCCTCATGTCAACTCTTAACGCTGTTTTTACAATCATTCCACTATGTAGCCGCAGCCTTTTGCTGCTATCGATTCGACTTTGTTGTCACGTAAACAACAGAGATTTCATTGACGTCAATTCCCTAGGATTTCACATGTTAAAACTTCTGGAACAAGTTCGGAAACCGACTTTAGATATACCAGCAGCAGAACGCCGCAAAATGTGGTTCAAACCTTTTTTACAATCTTATCTTGTGGTGTTCATCGGCTACATGGCGATGTATTTGATTCGTAAAAACTTCAACGTTGCACAAAACGATATGATTTCAACCTATGGCTTGTCAATGACACAGCTTGGGTTGATTGGCCTTGGCTTCTCCATCACTTACGGTATTGGTAAGACCGTTGTTTCTTACTACGCCGATGGAAAAAACACTAAGCAATTCCTACCGTTCATGCTCATTTTGTCTGGTATTGCTATGCTCGGTTTTAGTATGAGCATGGGTGGATCAAGCGTTAGCTTATTCTTGATGATTGCTTTTTACGGCTTAAGCGGCTTTTTCCAAAGTACAGGTGGCCCTTCAAGTTACTCTACCATTACGAAATGGACCCCGAAAAACAAGCGTGGCACCTATCTTGGTTTGTGGAATATGTCGCACAACGTCGGTGGTGCAGGAGCTGCAGGCGTTGCACTATTTGGTGCAAACTATTTCTTTGACGGCCACGTCATTGGTATGTTTATTTTCCCATCGATTATCGCATTAGTAGTTGGTTTTATTGGCCTACGCTACGGCAGTGATTCACCAGAAGCTTACGGTCTTGGTACTGTTGAAGAATTGTTTGATGAAGCGATCAGCGAGGAAGATATCGCCGCTGAAGAAAATAAAATGACCAAGCGTGAGATCTTTGTTGAATACATTTTGAAAAACAAAGTGATTTGGTTACTCTGTTTTGCCAACATTTTCTTGTATATCGTACGTATCGGTATCGACCAATGGTCTACTGTCTATGCCTATCAAGAACTGGGCTTATCAAAAGAAGCCGCCATTTCTGGTTTTACCTTGTTCGAAGTTGGCGCATTAGTGGGCACCTTAATGTGGGGTTACCTTTCTGATCTTGCTAACGGTCGTCGTGCCTTAGTGGCCTGTGTTTCACTAGGTTTGATCATCGTAGCACTCGAGTTTTACCAACATGCTACCAGTGAATTCATGTACCTTGGTTCATTATTTATACTTGGCTTCCTCGTATTTGGCCCACAATTATTAATTGGTGTTGCGGCTGTTGGTTTTGTACCGAAAAAAGCGATCAGTGTCGCTGATGGTGTGAAGGGTACGTTTGCTTACTTGATCGGTGATAGTTTTGCCAAACTCGGTTTAGGTATGATTGCTGACGGCACACCAATCTTTGGTTTAACCGGCTGGAAAGGTACCTTTGCCGCACTCGATACTTCAGCGGCAATCTGTATCGTATTGCTGGCATTTGTTGCGATTGCAGAAGAACGTAAAATACGCCACGAGAAAAAACTACTGCTGGCAAGTGCAGGCGCTTAACGAAAAATAAAGAAATCACGCGACGTTTGGTTTTATTGAGCGTCGCGTTTTTATATCTGTAATGTTAAGATCAGCAGTCCTATTAGTTCATTTAGCTATATCCAAACTATTTGGAGTTGCAGGTAGGCGGCAAGTGAGTGAATCCCCATGAGCATAGATAAACTATGTGATTGGGGTTAGCAAACGTAGCCAACACCGCTGCAACTTCAAGTAGGAAGGGGATATATTGGTTGTTTAATTGACCAGCTAGAGTTAGTTTATGCCCCTTTTCTTATTTGCTGAGTTTTATCGATGATCAAAGTAGCCTTAGTGGATGACCACATTATTGTACGTTCGGGATTTGCTCAGTTGATGAGTTTAGAAGCCGATATAGAAGTGGTCGGCCAATTTAGCTCTGCGGCAGAAGCCCGTAGCGGCTTGCCCGGCTCTGGCGCAACGGTGTGTATTCTTGATATATCAATGCCTGATGAAAGCGGTCTATCTTTACTGCAAGATCTCCCTTCTGGCATGGCGTGTATTATGCTCAGCGTACATGACTCTGCAGCCATGGTAGAAAAAGCCCTAGAAGCTGGCGCACTTGGTTACCTCAGCAAGCGGTGTAGCCCCGATGAATTAATTCAAGCGGTGCGCACCAGTGCATCTGGTGGATGTTATTTAACGCCAGAAATTGCCCTTAAAATCGCATCACCTAAACGCGGTAGCCACAATTTAGAAAAACTGACTAAACGTGAACGACAAATCAGTGAAATGCTTGCTTGTGGTTTAGATGTCAAAGCCGTCGCAACCGAACTTGGATTAAGCCATAAAACCGTTCATGTGCACCGCGCCAACGCCATGGATAAACTGGGCGTGACAAATAATGTCGCCCTCGCCAAATATTTCCCTGACTCACTATAATGCATCGCTACCTCATCACTTCGATCTGCGCTTGGTTTCTGCTCTCTTGCAGCTGGTTTTGCTCATGGGTCATCGCTTATTACTTTGTCAACGATCCTGAACTTGCAATTCTTTTTTTCCCCTTTGCGCTGCGTTTAGGTATCACGCTACACACTCCAAAATATTACTGGCCGGCTATTTACGCGGCAGAGTGGTGGTTAACCGTTGCTTTAGCGATATTGATGGACCAACCACAGTGGCTAACTGTATTAGCTGCCAGTGCTGCTAGTATTCCATTGATAGCCGTTGCACAACGCTACTATTACGGTTCACAACAGCGTCGTTTAAGTGTTATGGGGGCAATTATTGTGCTCAGTGCACTGACTAATACCCTCGCCGTCAGTCACCATGACATTGCCGCTTCAATGGTCGCTTTAGTCAGCATTACCGCTGGTTTAATGATGATGCCTAGCTGTTACTTAGTATGGAATTACCTTTTCCAAAGTACTTGGATACCATTGACGGCCAATTTAGTCTCACGCCATATTGAGTTTAGAGCTCGGCACATCGTCTTTTACAGCTTGTTATTTGCCCTTAGCATCGCACTACAAATTGGTTTACCAGACGAACTCCGGCGATTTGCCCCTTTTTGTTTGGCCATTCCCATTATTTTACTTGCCTTTCGTTATGGTTGGCAGGGAGCCTTGCTTGGTACACTGCTCAACAGTATTGCGCTTATTGCCGCACGAAGCGGTGTTTCCGGCATAGAAATTACCGACCTATTACTGTCACTATCAGCGCAAAGTTTGACAGGAATTACTCTTGGTATGGCCGTTCAGCATCAACGAGATCTCAACACCAAACTGCGCCAAGAGCTCGACCGCAATCAAAACCTTTCACGCCAGTTAGTCAAAGCCGAAGAGTCGGTAAGGCGAGATATTGCACGTGAATTGCACGATGAAATCGGCCAAAACATCACCGCAATTCGAACCCAAGCCAGTATCATTCAACGCGTTGAAACCGAGCTTGTCACCACTCACTGCGCCAATACTATTGAAGCATTATCGCTCAATGTTTATGACACCACTAAAGGACTGCTCACTCGTCTTCGCCCCAAAACGCTCGATGACCTAGGGCTTGAAGAGGCCATTGAACAATTACTGCGTGATTTGGAATTCAACACCCATGGCGTTAAAACTCATGTCGAATGGTGTGATAACAGCGCGCTAAAACTTAAGGCTTTGAGTGACGCAACCAAAGTCACCCTATACCGTTTGTGCCAAGAAGCATTAAATAACGCCCTGAAATACGCACAAGCAGAGCATATCCATATTCACTTTTCGTTGGGTTCAAGTGTGACATTGAATATAACAGATGACGGTATTGGCCTTAAAGCAGAAGACCATTTGAAAGGGTTTGGCTTACGAGGCATGCGCGAACGGGTGCAAGCCCTAGGCGGACAATTTCAACTACACAGTGAGTGTAAACAATCAAACATCTCGACCCATGGAACCCGACTGACAGTTATTCTGCCTAATTTATAGAGTGAAACATGATAGGTTTTCTTCAATCTAAACCCCACATTAACGGCCAATTATCGCCCGATGAAATTGATCGTCAGTATCGATATTGGCGTCGTCACATCATGCTCGCTATGTATGTGGGTTATGCAATGTTTTATTTCACGCGTAAAAGTCTCAACTACGCGATGCCAGCCATGATTGCCGAACTCGGTTTGGATAAAAGTGATATCGGCATGATGGGCACGCTCTTTTATATTACTTACGGCTGCTCTAAATTCGTGTCTGGTATTGTATCTGATCGCTCAAATCCTCGGTATTTTATGGGCTTAGGGTTAATCGCAACAGGCATTATTAACATTCTATTCGGACTCTCTAGCTCTATCGGTGTGCTCATCTTTTTATGGGTATTAAATGCTTGGTTTCAAGGCTGGGGTTGGCCTTCTTGCTCTAAACTACTAACCACTTGGTATTCACGATCTGAGCGGGGATTATGGTGGGCACTTTGGAATACCGCCCATAACGTAGGGGGCGCGTTGATCCCCTTGTTGGTTGGTTTTGTGACGCTGCATTTTAGTTGGCGAGAAGGGTTTATTGTCCCTGGATTTTTAGCAGTTCTAACAGGCGCGTTTTTATGTTGGCGACTTCGCGATAAGCCGGTCACTCTAGGTCTGCCAAGTATTGGTCACTGGCGAAACGATGCACTAGAACTGGCTCAGGAAAATGAAGGCGTGGGGTTAAGCACCACTCAAATTTTGCACAAATATGTTTTACGCAATAAATACATCTGGTTACTTGCCTTGAGCTATGTACTGGTATACATCGTCAGAACCGCCATTAATGACTGGGGTAATATCTATCTAACTGAGCAGCACGGGTATGATTTGATCACCGCTAACGGGGCATTATCGCTGTTTGAAGTGGGCGGTTTTGTCGGGTCATTAGTTGCCGGATGGGGATCAGACAAATTGTTTGGTGGTAACAGAGGTCCAATGAACTTAATTTTCTCGATGGGAATTTTCATTTCCGTTGCAGCACTATGGCTGATGCCTTTAACCGGGTTTGTCCTACAAGCTGCTGGTTTTTTCACCATTGGCTTTTTCGTTTTTGGTCCGCAAATGTTGATTGGAATGGCAGCAGCAGAGTGTTCTCATAAGAATTCAGCAGGCGCTGCAACAGGCTTTGTTGGGCTATTTGCTTACATGGGAGCAGCATTGGCTGGCTACCCTATCGCCATCATTGTTGAGCATTTCCATTGGAATGGTTTTTTTGTCACCATATCCATTTGCTCTGCCACCATTGGTTTGCTCCTGCTGCCATTTTTACAGGCTCAGTTTGCGGATAGTCACCACGCAGCTCCCCTTGATTGATTGCACTAAAGAAAACCGCATGGAAACAACCACAGCTTAACCGAATAGGCGTTTCCAAATACTCGGGTTACGTTGTTCATGGTATTCAATACGCAGCCCATCAACCGTGCGTAATGTCTGTTTTGCTTGTTCTAACTGCCCTTGTTCAAGGTCAGCTTCAATTTTATCCAGTACAACGGATAATTTATTGAATCCTTCCAAGTACAACGCTTCTTTTTCTGGCGGATAACTACCTGATTTTGAGTTTTCAACTAATTCACTGAGTTTTAACACTGGCGCTTTCATCGCTTCAACCGATGTCGCTTCAGCAGCTTGTTTAAACTCAAGTTTCATCTGTTTCATGTTCTGCTTCAGGTCAACACTCGCAGCCAAAACGTTTGCAGATAATGCAACGCAAGCTGTTAAAATAAGAGCTTTTTTCATCATGATTCTTTCACTACAACAAGGAATCGCTAGTGTAAATGAAATGCAGCTTAAAGCGGGAAGAAAATTGTTTCATTTGTTAAAAAACACACCTCCCCCTCACTTTACAATGAACGATATTCTTCAATAGCTGGGCGACCGCGCTGCGCCAAAAAAGCAAGAAACTGCATCACACTGTGCGTGATGACTTTACCTGGTGAAATACCAACACTGTCTAGCAAATCACTGGCTAAGTGTAAATTACCTACATCGTGACAAAAATGCGCATCACTACCCGTCGTAATATACGCACCATGAGCTTTTGCCACCTTAGCAATCTCATAGCAGCGATCAACGCTGCCTACGCGACTGTGACCTTTCAAAGTACTATTGTTAATTTCTATTGCAACATTATGCTCGACAGCACAAGCGATAACCGTATTAAAATCAAAATCAAAATTAGGATTACCTAAGTGTCCTAACGCATCAACTCGTCCACTTTGAATAGTGTTGATTAACGCCTCGGTATGCGCAGCTTTATCCGCAGGTTGGAACACCGACTCATGGAAACTGGCGATTACCCAATCCAAATTTTGGTCAACCGAAGAGTGGATATCAATATCACCTAAACGGTTAATAATGTTGGATTCAACACCACGAATAATGGCAACACCATCTAAAAAGCGTGGTAAAACTCGCTGGTTTGAGAAAAACCAATAGTGTGGAGCACCTGGCATAGATTCAGCGTGATCGGTAGTGCAAAACATCGCTAAACCATTTTCTTGAGCTGACTTCGCATTCTCGATCAACGTGCTATAAGCATGACCACTAGCATAAGTGTGTGTATGAGTATCGACGACAAGTTTCATTTTGATAATTCCATTACAACCGAGATAGTTAAGTGTAACAGCCACCATAAGGGCACATCAATCAAATGGCTTACAATCATACCTTTGAGTTGCTTACCTCTCTTAAGTACTGAGGCTCATACTTAGAAACCGTCAGACGGCGTACAGGGATATGTTGAAAATACTGCCGATGCAGCTCTGGATCCTTTTGAAAGCTAAATTTCAAACCTGGTTGGACAATCTCGGCAGGGATAATGGCTAAATAAGTTTTATCGTTATAGGTAATTCGGCTAAACTCCTCATCCAAATTCGAGTACCACACGCCACCAATATTCTTTAGAGTAATTTCACTGTAAGCGTTCACCAGCAGCGTGTTGACTAAGTATTTAGGTAAAAACTCATTTGTTTAAGAGCGAGCACATTTGGGTATGGCTGCTGACGAACAACGGCGTTGACTATGCGTGAAAGCGTATCAAGTGACGATATCTTTCGCTTTTTACACGTTTCGATTAGCGAGTGTAGACGGTCTCGGAACTTATCGCCTGCATCCGAGGTAGTGCCGTAGCTGATTTTTCTTTGAATGACAAAGCCACGAAGTCGACGTTCAGCTTCACTGTGGGTTAGTGGTATTTTGGGGTTAGTTAAGAACAACCACAAGCTTGGGCTATGCTCATCCAGTTTTTTGCAGCGACCTTGATAGCGTTGAATTGGTATTTGCTTGATCCCTTTATTGAGCCAGTAAATAAAACGCTGTCTTATTCGACTTAATCTGTTTAGGTACAGGCTATATTTTATCGTTTCGGGCTCCCAAAGATGTCGCGTTCGAAAGACTAATTTTGCTCAGCATAACAAAACAAGTCGTTGCCCTATTTTAGCTGAGTGAATGGAGCAAGAGAATAGGATCTTTTCGTACACTAAATCGTCGCTCGATACTAACCAGCACCACCGTAAACGCTCTTCACTATTTCGTGAGTGTGAAGTCTCATCGACGTGTACTAATGGAGCCGTTTGAATATTACTTTTGATGGCTTGGTGCAGTGGGGTAAGCATTGAGGCAACACGAGTTTGAGCTTCACTGATTGCGCCAATTGAAAAAGTCGTACAGAATTGCTCCTTAAGTAAAGAGCGTATTTTGCGCACGCTCAGATGATATTGACCAGCCAAGATCGCGATATGACTCAATAGATTGGGCCCCATGATACCTTGAGGTATATCGCTCGGCTTTCTGGCCCTCACGGTTTCGCCACACTGAGAGCATTTACCAGAAAAGAGCCGATACTCGGTAATATCCATTGTCGGTTTGGGAATTTCATGAAC
>NZ_CAWPQZ010000047.1:0-25544 GCF_963889785.1 Vibrio sp. S12_S33
TGTTTGGTCGCCAGGTTACTTTGTCAGTAGCGTAGGCGTGAATGAACAGGTTATAGCGAATTACGTTAGGCATCAGGGCGAAAAGGATTCTGGTCAACTCCGCATGGAGTTGTAACAGTAAGTACCCTGTGCATGCACGGGGGTATCTACTCTTGTAAAGTAAGATTGCTTCCTACTCCGTAACTCCAGATAATGAGTGAAATTTGTAAAAGGAGCTCATTATGATTCGCTTAGCGGTTATTGGAACCAACTGGATTACCGATCAATTTATTGAAGGCGCATTAAAAACAGGCGCTTTTAAGCTGACGGCGGTCTACTCGCGCAGTTTCGATAAAGCAAAAGAATTTGCAGCGAAATACGATTCTCCGGTTTTATTTACCGATTTAGTCCAGTTAGGGGAGTGCGATGAGGTTGACGCAGTCTATATTGCAAGTCCTAATGCACTGCATGGTCCGCAATCGATTCAAATGATGGAGGCAGGTAAGCATGTCATATGTGAAAAGCCTTTGGCATCAAATTACCCACTAGCGCAGCAGATGTATAAAGTGGCAGACCAGCAAAATGTCATTTTATTTGAAGCATTTATGACGCCGCATTTGCCAAATTTTGCTGTTATTAAACAGCAGTTATCGCAAATTGGTGCTATTCGCAAAGCGATGATTAGCTACTGCCAATACTCATCTCGTTACCCTAAATATTTAAATGGCCAAAGACCAAACACTTTCCTGGCTGAATTTTCTAATGGTTCCATCATGGATATTGGTTACTACTGTCTAGGTTCTGCGGTTGAATTGTTTGGTGAGCCAGACTCAGTTCAAGCCCAAGCTCATTTGTTGGATACGGGGGTGGATGGCAATGGCAGTGTCATTTTAGGATATAAAGGTTTTGATGTGGTGTTAATGCACTCCAAAACTAGCGATTCTTACTTGCCAAGTGAGATCCAAGGTGAAGAGGCTGCGTTGCAAGTTGAGATGATTTCTATCTGCAATCGTGTCACAAAAATTAGTCGCAGTGGCTGTCGTGAAGATTTAAGTGTTGATCAACAAACGAATCGCATGTTTTATGAAGCTCAGAAATTTGCCGCGCAAATCCAGCGAAACAGTATTGATGAGCAATGCAAACAACGTTCACTACTGGTGTCCAAATTATTAACGGAAATACGCCGTCAAACCGGAGTGGTTTTCCCTTCCGATAAACAGTAATACCAATCGTAGTAAATAACTGGTCATCCTAGCTTGTTTAAATACTCGATAACAGCGTTAGAATTTTTGATTGTAGAATAGCTACTTATCGAAAAATTTCGCCTTGCTATCAAGCATTTTTTCTACGCTATTTCGGAACACTGACTTACGGTGATTGGTATAATTCACAGCCAATGAATAAGAGATCAAGTGATGCAAGCAGAAGTTAAGTGGGTTGAAGATTTTAAATTTTTAGGGCAATCACAATCGGGTCACTCTATTGTGATGGATGGTAGTGGCGGTGCGAGTGCACCAAGCCCAATGGAAATGGTTCTGATGGCCGCTGGTGGTTGTAGCTCTGTCGATGTAGTTGATGGTTTGAAATCGGCCAAGCAAAATGTGACATCGTGTGTTGCTAAATTAACCACAGAGCGCCACGACACAGCACCGCGTATTTTTACCGCGGTAAACATTCATTTTGAAGTTTCTGGAGAAAACCTTGACCCTACCGTGGTGGCAAAGATAGCTCAAGATTCATTAGAGAAATACTGCTCAGTCTGTTTGATGTTAGGTAAAGGTGTGGTGATGACCCATAGTTGGGAAATCATTTAATTCGCCATGAGCTATGTAAAAAGGGGGAAAATGTACGAGTGACATTTTCTCTTTTTTCTTTTTTATTTCAGCGTACTCTGGCTTTTTATTGCGATGAGGAGTGAAAAGATGACTGAAATGGAAAAAATGATGGATGGACAAATCTTTGATGGTGCCGATCCTGAAATAGATAGAATTCGTTGCAAAGCGGTTCAATTGCAAGTTCAAATTAACCAGTGTTGTGATGCGTCGCAGCGTTATTCATTACAGCAGCAGCTGTTCGGTGTCATTGGTCACAGCGTTGTTCAACCTCCTTTCCACTGTGAGTTTGGTGAAACGATTCACATTGGTGACGAAACCTTTATCAATATGAATGTCACTATGTTAGACGGTGCTTGTATTACCATCGGCAATCATGTTCTTATTGGCCCTAATACTCAATTTTATACACCTTCTCACTCTTTAGATTATCGCAGTCGCCGTTTATGGGAGACGTTTTGTAAACCCATCGTAGTGGAAGATGATGTTTGGATTGGCGGTAACGTGATTGTTAACCAAGGTGTCACCATTGGTGCGCGTTCGGTTGTGGCGGCCAATTCTGTGGTTAATCAAGATGTGCCACCCGATACACTGGTTGGTGGTACACCAGCCCGAGTGATTCGCTCATTAAAAGAAGTCAACAGTCTCTCAACCAGTTAAATAACAGCGAGGAAGGTCATCATTGAAACAACATAAGCACACCTTGTTTGGTGTGGCTGCCATTTTGCTATGGAGCTGTCTTATGGGGCTCACCCGAACAGTGGCTGAGCAATTTAGCCCAATTGGGGGGGCTGCTTTGATCTACACAGTGAGTTCTATATTTCTCGTGCTAGTGATGGGTTTTCCTAAGCTAAAGCAATTTTCTTTACGTTACTTGCTGATTGGTGGCGCGCTTTTTGTCAGTTATGAAATTTGCTTAGCGCTAGCACTTGGCATGGCAAATGACCGTCATCAAGCGTTAGAAATGGCAGTTATCAATTACTTATGGCCAGCACTGACAGTGTTGTTGGCTGTTATTGTTACTCGTAAGCCAATTTATTTATTCGTTTACCCGAGCGTTGTATTAGCTTTTGTGGGGGTGGCGTGGACGATCGCTGGTGATGATGGCTTTTCTATCGAACAGTTTTCTCGCAACATCGCCACTAACCCAGCGACTTATAGCATGGCGTTTGCAGGAGCGATTATTTGGGCTGTGTATTGCAATATCACCAAACAGTTAGCGAATGGACAAAATGCAATTATCGTCTTTTTTATCGCCACAGCCAACGCACTTTGGATTCAATATTTCTTCAGTGATGAACGAGCGTTAGTATTTACACTCCCTGCTACTTTAAATTTAGTGATCACTGGTGTGGTTATGGGCAGTGGCTATGCGTTGTGGAATGTCGCGATTATTCGAGGAAACATGCTGTTACTGGCTACGCTTTCCTATTTCACTCCTGTCATTTCGACGTTATTTTCTTCGGTTATATTGGGAGTGGTGCTCGGTGTCAGTTTTTGGCAAGGTGTCGTGATGGTCACCATTGGTTCATTAATGTGCTGGTGGGCGACAAAAGATAGATCGTCATCTGTTAAAGAGAGCGAGGCAACACAAGCAAGCTAGGCGAATCGGCTATTAGAAACAAAAAGACCTCACCATAATGGTTGAGGTCTTTTTTATGAAGGTTTGTGACTATCGTGCAATGTTCATGTTTAATTGCAATTCAAAAGGCAGTTTCGATAAACGCTTATGTAACGAACGACGTGTACTTTCAATATCTTCGATAGCAATCATTTCATTCTCTTCTGGGCGAATATCTACGTTTACCCATAACTCGTGGCCTACTTTAGTCACGGAAGTCAATTCAATCTCTTGGTCTGATTCTTCACCTGCGGCTATTACGCCTTGGTCAACTGTGTTACAAATTTCTTTGCTCGCCGACATCATCAGTAATTCACGCATCGCGGATTTGAGCATGTCGTAAGGCACTTTAATAAAATAAAACGACATTAATAACATCATTATTGGGTCTACATATACGGCATACACCGCATAAGGTGACATTGTCACTAAAAAGGCCACTAAGAAACCTACGGTTACCACGACACTTAATAGCGTGTCCATTTGCCACTGCTTCGTTTCTGCTTCGATTAAGCCAGAAGAGTAACGCTTACTTTTTTGAGCAATAAACCACCAGGCAAAGCCACAGCCAATAACATTGATTGCGCCAAAGAGTGTTGCGATAGAAGCATCCACTTCGCGCCCACCAGTGAATAATGCAACGACAGCTGAGTAGAGCGAATAACTCACTACTAATAAAATCACGCTGGCCTTAATTGCAATTACGGCTGGTTCAAAAACAGCCCTACCCAATGGAAATTGAGAATCTGAAGGTTTACGGATATAACGTGAAGCCACCAGCGACAATAATGTTAACAGCAAGCTGACCAGTGAATAGACACCATCAAACACGATAACTAATGAGCCGACAAGCATACCTACCACTAAACCACCGCCAGCAAAGCCAGAAGCCAAAAGGGCTGAAATCGTTAATACACGATTTTCGTTATTTCTTGTTCGAGCGCACATAAAATAATACCTGTTGAAAACATAGTGTTATTTTGGCTGAAAACCCATTTTTGACAATCGTTAAGTGAGCATGATTGATAGTGGAATCAATGCAAAATTATTATTTTTTTAAAAACAAAGAGTTACGCATTGTCTTTCTGTCAGTTTTTTTGACGCTGACTGCTTGAGTCTCGATTGGATTAAAAATCAAACAAGTAATCGCTGAGTTTATCCGCCAACCAATTCATTCCAGGATGTTCCGACATGCCTGTTGCGGTGAACATGCAATAATCTTCTTGGGTTAAACCATAAGTATGCTTGATTACCGTTAGTTTTTGTTCACGCAAATAACGGCGAATAAGTGGCTCGGGCAAAACTCCCCATGCATTTTCTGTCAAAATGGTATTGAGCATGTAATCAAAACTAGAGAAACCGATGTATCGACGTGAAAAAGGTTGTAGCTCTGGATTATCCTTCTCATTAAGGTAAACCATCACCGCTTGCATTGCTTTGCGGAGTTCTTCATCAGTTACACGTTTAATCTTGGTCAGTGGATGGTCACTTTTGCACACTGACATCATGCGGATTTTGCCCAAAGGCTGGTAGGTAATTCTGGGGTCATTGATACGCTCATAATCAACGCCAAATGCGAAGTCAACTTGGTGAGTCGCAATTAAGTTGGCTAAGTCACCGCTCGATGCGAGTACTAAGTTGAATGACGTGGCTGGAAAACGATTATTGAGCTGATGCGCAAAGTCTTGCCATAGTGCATCGGGTAGTGAGTCATCACGGGCTATCCACATTTCAGCGTTAAACCCTCGTGAGACTTGAGTGCAGGTGTGCTTTATCCGCGCAATTGTCACCAACACGCTTTCACAATCTTTGTAAATCGCTTTACCTGCTTCCGAAAGCGTGAGGTTATTACCGGTTCGCACAAACAGGGCAGTATCGAGCTCTTTCTCTAATGCTTTTATTGCCATACTCAGTTTAGTGCGGTTACATTCTAGCTGCCGTGCCGCTTCAGAAACTGATCCAGTTTCTGCGACGGAACAAAATGCTTCAATTTGCGAGAGATTCATAAAGACTCGAAGATATAGTAATCACAAGTGACGATAGTCAGCGGATCATAAACAATTTTCAGTTGGATGCCTATCTGTCTGTTTTCTCGCCAAATGAAATAAGCGCCCCATTTATTGAATAAGATTGCGTTGTAACGCTATGAACGTCACATAGTTTTGGTTTACTCTTGGCAATATTACCCCAATACAAGAAGTAATACGGAGGCCATGATGGCGAACGAATGGGATGAGTACGCAGCTGAGTGGGAACAGGATGAGTCCACAACTATTTTTGCACAGAACGTTTTTCAGCAGCTTCAGAAGTTAGCGTCACTCAATGGCAAACATGTTTTTGATTTTGGCTGTGGTACGGGTTTATTGAGCCAATTGATGTCACCACAGGTAAAGGATATTGTCGCATTAGACAGCTCGGAAGCGATGATTGAAGAGTTAGACAAAAAAGAACTGTCTAATGTTGAACCTGTGGTTGATTTCTTGACCCGTGGTTTAGTCGCGCAGCACCCTGCCTTTCGTAAGCAATTTGACCTTGTCGTTGCTTCTTCTGTTTGTGGTTTTGTGCCGAATTTGAGTGAAGTGCTCACAATTATTCATTCCTTACTGGATGACAACGGCTTATTTGTGCACTGGGACTGGTTAGTCGCAGAGGATGATCCTGAATACGGTCTTAGCCAACGTCAGATCGAAACACTACTTAAAGATGCAGGTTTTAGTCAGGTTGAAACCTCAGTGGCTTTTGAAATGCAAACAAAAAATGGCCTAGCGCCAGTTGTGATGGGTGTGGGTCGTAAATAATCCTTTCATCCTAGTTCACGATTTTATCTCGGTATTTTCCCTTAGAAACCGCGCTGTAAAGCGCGGTTTCTTTATGCGTGTAGCAAAAAATTTACTTTCTTAAGTTTCCCTTAAGTTTCATTTCTTATTCTCACTATGAAATCAAAGTTAGAGGGTGAACAAATGAAAGATCTCTTACGAGCAAACACGCTAGTGTTAGAGATGGTTGAAAAAGACCACCCAAAACGTAAAGAAGTCGAAGCGTATATTGGTGAACGGTACGCCCTAGCGTTTGACGCGAAACTCAATAGTTTCATGCCAACGTTTCTTGCTCTGCTCGATCACGACCATATCCAGTCTTTATGCGGTTTTCACATTGCCAGCAATGAAGCCTTGTTTCTTGAACAATATTTAGATGAGCCAGCGGAAGCCATTCTATCTAACGTTTTTAGCCAAGACATTGGCCGTTTAGGCTTAATAGAAGTGGCCCCAATTTTCGGACATGACTTTAAGTGATTGATCTGTTTTGATAGTGCCCAACAATACAGGGACAGATTATGATTAGAAAACGTAGAAACCACTCTCCTGAGTTTAAAGCTAAGGTGGTTCTCGATGCCGCTAAAGGTGATAAAACCGTCGCTGAGTTAGCTCAGAAATACAACCTGCACGCTAACCAGCTCTCGACATGGAAAAAGGAGCTGCTTGAAAACGCAGCCATGATTTTTGCCTCCGAAAATCACTCAGGAAAAGAGAGTTCCGAAGAAGTGGACAAACTTCACGCCAAGATCGGTCAATTGACTATGGAAAATGATTTTTTGGCCAAAGTGCTCGGTCGTTAAACCGAGCCCAACGAAAGAGTTCGCTGGTTAAATCCACCCCATTGCCAATAAAGCGCCAATGTGAGCTGCTCAATATTGTTCGCTCTACCGCTTACTATCAACCCATCGGACTCTCTGCTGAGGAGATTGCGTTGCGCCGTATGATTGACCCGTTTATGGGCAGTCGGCGTATTCGAACTGAGCTGGCTAAGAAGGGCCATAGCGTTAATCGTAAACGTGTTGTTCGACTCATACGCGATATGGGGATTGGGGCGATTTACCCCAAGCCCAAAACGACGCTGGCGAACAAAGCACACAAGGTGTATCCCTACCTGTTGCGTGATATCGAAGTTACTTACCCAAACCAAGCTTGGGCGATTGATATCACGTACATCCCAATGGCAAAGGGGTTCCTGTTTATCAGCACAGAGTTCACACAGAAGTTAATTGAACATGACATACGTATAAGCATGGATGGGAAAGGCCGTTGGGTTGACAATGTTTTCATTGAACGATTATGGCGAAGCCTGAAATATGAGGAGGTTTACTTAAAGGCTTATACGACGCCTCGTGAAGCCGAGCTTGAAATTGGTAACTACATGGTGTTTTATAACGAAGAGCGTAACCATCAAGGACTCAATAACCTCACTCTGATGAGGCCTACTTCGGTAGGCAAAGATACGCAGCATGAGCAGGATCAACCACTTAAGAAATGAGCTTATGTGTCCAACCATCGGGGTCCACTTCTAACAATAGGGGTCAGCGTATTGCTGACCCCTATTGTTTTCAATGCTTATCTCATTCTAGTAATCAATTACTCAACTAACTAGGCTGCCTGAGCTGTTCACACAACCATCTAATGGCTTGGTCGTTCATGCTGGGCTTATTCCAAACTAAACTGTAAGCGACAGTACCGTAATTAAACGGAAGTGGTTTGGTGACTAACTGCTGTGCTTGCAAAGCCTGTTCTGCCCATTTTTTAGAACATGTAAAGAGATAGTTAGTGTGTTGGCAAAGTACCGCTGCCGAACCGAAGTCGGCAACGGTAATAGGAACTCTTCGCGCATGATGGTACTGCGCTAGGTTCTTTTCAAAGAAAGGCTCAGAGAGCTCCTTATCTAAAATACCAATATGTGAATAATCTAAATACTGCTCGGTGGTTAATATTTCATTAGCCAGAGGGTGGTTCTCTCCCATTAGACAAACCATTTCATCATATTCAAGTACTTCCCATACCAATTCTTTATCGCGAGTGGGTGGTTGGCTAATATCGTGTGGTAGTAAAATAAAGTCGACTAAACCGCTTTGTAGAGCATCAAATCCATAGTGCTCTTTTGAGTAAATCGTAAAGGAAGCGTTGGGTGCCTGGTTGGATACAACATTGGCAAGTTTCGAAGCAAACACTTCGAAAGTGCTTTCTCTCATTGCAAGGTGATACTGACCTTGGTGGGCAATGGGCTCAAAATCAGCATGGTGTAACAAGCCATTCATACTCGACAAAATGGAGTGAACGGTCGGCCCCATTTGCAGTGCAAACTGGGTCGGAATCAAGTGGGTGCCGTCTCGGTAAAATAGCTCATCTTCCATGAGAATGCGCAATTGTGACAAACACTTACTGATACTTGATGGGCTGACACAAAGCTGAGTTGCTGTCTGTGTAACGCTACGCGTGCTTAACATGATGTGCAACGTGGTTAGGTGCTTTAAACTGATTCTCGAAAGATGAATGTAATCCATAAATAAAGACGAAGTCTCCCTCTATTTTGGTGAAGCATATCACTGAGTAGTATGTTAATGACATTTTAATATACTGGCCATGATGTATGGTGTCACAACTTTCCTCCTGTTATTTCTATTATTGGTTGTTTATTCTGCTTTATGTGATGCTTATAATAGTAGGAAGAAGAGTTTTTGTTGCTATTGCACTGGTTATTTGTTGAAAAAGAGCTGGTGAATTTCACTTAGCACTTGAGTATTAGCGATAGCGCCAAGGTTGTTAACGGTTTCATTGTGGATGGTCTGTTTAACAGCCAGTTCAACCAGTTTCCCCGATTTTGTTCTGGGAATATCACTAATAGCATAAATTTGAGCGGGTACATGGCGTGGAGAGCAGTGGGTGCGAAGTCGTTGTTTGATTTCATTGATTAAGTTGTCATCCAGTTCTGAGCCAGCGGCAAGCTGTACAAAAAGAATGATGTGTTCATCGTTATTTACTTTTTGACCGACAGCGATAGAGTCAATAATTGACGTAAGTGCGTTGACTTGTTGATAAATCTCCGCAGTACCGATACGCACTCCTCCTGGGTTTAACGTCGTATCACTGCGCCCATAAAAACGCATGCCTTTATTTTCAGTCCATGCTACTTCATCGCCGTGGTGCCAAATACCCGCATATTTATTCCAATAGGCGTGATGGTAGCGTTCGCCATCATCGTGCCAAAAACCTATCGGTTGGTTAGGAAAACTGTTACGACAGACCAACTCTCCACGCTGTTCAGTCGTTGGTTCACCATCTTGATTGAACACTGCTACATCTAATCCGAGCGCTGCGCCTTGGCACTCTCCTCGATAAACGGGGGATATGGGGTTGCCTAATACAAAGCAGCCGCAAATATCAGTGCCGCCGGAGATAGAAGCGAGATGTAAGTCAGCTTTGATATTAGAATAGACATAATCAAATTGCTCTGGATACAACACCGAACCAGTAGAGCAAAGAGTCTTTAGATGAGAAAGCGGGTAGTAATCGCTCGGTGAAAAGGCTGTCTTTTGCAGTGCTTCTAAGTATTTCGCTGACGTTCCAAACAAGGTGACCTCAGCCTCTTCGGCCAGTTCCCACAGCACACTAGGTTGTGGATACATGGGGTGGCCATCGTAGATCACTAATGTCGCACCACAGGCGAGCGCAGAAACATGCCAGTTCCACATCATCCAACCGCAGGTGGTGTAATAAAAGATGCGGTCTTTAGGTTGAATGTCACAATGTAGTTGATGCTCTTTGAGGTGGTTCAGCACTGTCCCGCCAACCGAATGAGCGATACATTTTGGCTTGCCTGTTGTGCCAGAAGAATAAAGGATAAATAGTGGGTCATTAAATCCAACTCGGCTGTAGTGCAAACCTCGTGGTAAGTAACTAGCGAAAATGGAATGCCAGTCAGAAAATCCGTCATTGATCGTTATGTTTACCGAGCGTTGCTGTAAGTATTCGATTTGGCAGGTATTTTGGATGCTAGAAATTGCGTCGACAATGTGTGTATTTTTCTCTTCCATTGAATGGGTTTTGCCATTAAAAGTATAGCCGTTACAGCAAAAAAGAATTTTTGGATTAACTTGCCCAAAGCGCTCGATCACACTGTCTACCCCAAAATCTGGTGAGGTGGCTGTCCAAATAGCACCTAAGCTGGTGGCTGCAAGCATAGCAACTAAGGTTTCTGGAATATGGGGTAAGTAACCAGCGACTACGTCGCCTTTTTCTACGCCATTTTGCTTTAACCATTGCTGAAGGATTGAGACTTGATCATTGAGTTGCTGCCACGTGATTTTCTGACTTTTCCCATTCTCATTTTTAAACCACACCGCAATGCCATCTGGTTGCTGGAAAGCGTAAGAGAGTAAATTTTCCGCGTAGTTGAGTTGTGCTTGTGGAAACCAGATCGTGTCACGTGCCGGGGTAAATTGTTCCCATCGTGATATACCTTCACCATAAATACAGTTACCGCGAAAGCCAATGACATCGCAAAACTGCCACACCTCAAGCCAGAATTGTTTCTTATCTACAATTGACCACTGATGAAGCTGTGAGTAATGCTCTATCGCTTCTCCTTGCATATTAATATGTTGAATAAATTGCATTAAGTTAGATGAGGAAACGCGCTCTTCACTAGGGATCCAAAGCGGATTGCAAGCGGGTGGATTTTCCTTATGCATGATAGCTATCCTTTACAAAGGCTGTGGCTGACGGAGTGGTAATTTATTCAAGTGTTGTTGCTCAACCTGACAAAGTCAAATATCTCCTTCATATTCATACTTATGATATTTAAGTAAAAAATGAAAATGTAAAAAATATGTTACATTTCCTGTGGGGTTAATATGCTGTGTAGGAATTGGCAGAGTTGAAGGGAGGCGATAGGCTTAATGTAACTAACTTGTTATGAGGTTCAGTGATGACTCAGTATCATTCTAAGCCATTAAATAGTAGAGGCTTGATCGATTGGAGCGGCGCTGAAGATGCTATTTGGCATGATTTGGTTTCTCGTCAAAAAGCGGTAATTCAACAGCGAGCTTGCCAAGCTTACTTGGATGGATTAGATCTGTTACAGCTTCCGAATGATTATGTCCCGCAATTGACCGACATTAACCGTATCTTGCAGCGTGAGACGGGATGGCAAGTTAAACCGGTTCCTGCTCTGATCAATTTTGATCGTTTCTTTGCATTATTGGCCGACAAAAAATTTCCAGTGGCAACATTTCTTCGTACACGAGAAGAGTTTGACTACTTACAAGAACCCGATTTTTTCCATGAAATCTTTGGTCATTGTGCCATGTTAACCCACCCTGATTTTGCAGTATTTACCCATAAATACGGCCAGTTAGGAGCAAGGGCTGATCACAAGCAGCGCGTCTATCTGGCTCGTCTATATTGGTTTAGCGTTGAATTTGGTCTAGTGCAAGAGCGTGGCGAGACGAAGATTTATGGCGGCGGGATCCTCTCTTCTCCAGGGGAAACGGTTTATAGCCTAGATAGCGATGTACCAAAAAGAGAGATATTTGATATTCAGCAGGTGCTGAGAACGCCTTATCGCATCGATATTATGCAGCCGATGTATTATGTGCTCCATGATCTCAGTGATTTATATCATTTAAGTCAACAAAATTTAATGTATCAAGTCGAGAAGGCCATGAAAACAGAGCTACTGACTCCATTATTTCAACCCAAGGAAGAAACACATGCTTGAAGAATTGCGTTGTGAAGCGTGCAGTATTGATGCGGTTGCTTTGACTGCAGAAGAGCAACAAAACCTACTCAAAGAACTAGACGGATGGACTTTAGTGCATCGCGGAGAAATCCCACAGCTTAAAAAAGTGTACCTGTTTAAAAACTTTAAACTGGCTTGGGCGTTTACCAACCAAATAGCACAATTAGCGGAAGATGAATTTCATCACCCTAGTCTTTTATTGGAATGGGGTAAAGTGACGGTGACATGGTGGAGCCATTCCATTAAAGGTTTACATCAAAACGATTTCATCTGCGCTGCCAAATGTGACGCGTTAATCGACTAGCTAATAGCCGATACAGTTCAACACCTGACCAGACATAAATATTTCCTTCATTTATGTCTGGTCTTTTTTATAAAAAAATTAAGCAGTTGTATAACTTGAAGCCACAGCGGTATGGGCTGAAATTTCAAGTTAGCTAGTACGGTAGCGACTCAAAATTTCACCCAGGTTGCGAGAGGCTTTAGCTAAGCTCGCAACACCTTGAGATGATTGTTGTGCAACACTGCGGATGGCATTTGATTGCGTTCGAATGTCGCTAAGTTCTGCGGCAATATCATTGGCGACAGAGCTTTGTTCCTCTGCAGAGGTTGAAATTTGCACGCTCATGTCATTGATCATTTTCGCGGACTCAGCAATCAAGTTAACGTTATTACCGATATCAGATACTAAATCACTGCTAGTTTGAGCTTGACTAACAGTTTGTTCGGTAATGCGTGCAATACCTTTACTTTCAGTTTGTAGTTTCTCGATCATTGCTTGAATTTCAACGGTTGCTGCCTGAGTGCGGCTAGCAAGTGTGCGAACTTCATCGGCAACCACTGCAAAGCCTCGGCCTTGCTCACCAGCACGCGCGGCTTCAATCGCTGCGTTTAATGCTAATAAGTTGGTTTGCTCTGAAATAGCGTTGATGGTGGTGATTACTTCGTTGATCTGAATCGTGTTTTCATTCAAGGTCGAAACTGAGTTTGACGCTTGAGCAATGAATTGCGAAAGTTGTGAAATTTCATTGATCGCTTGTTGAACCAATTGGTAGCTTTGTTCAACTTGCTTGGTATCGTGCTCAGATTGTTGGTTCGCTTGCTGAGAGATAGCTGATACTTCGTGTGCTGAGGCGGTCATTTCTTCCATCGCAGTCGCGACAGAATCAAGCGATGCATATTGGTTATTAATCTGTTTTTCACTCTCTTTCATTTCATTAGCGAAAGAGTCCGAAGTTTGTCCTAGCGTGCTCGCATTTTCTTTTACCGAAACAACCAACTCGGTCAATGTATCCATCGCATTATCTAGAGCGCAGCCAATGGTACCGAATTCATCACGACCTGGGTGAAAACCTAAACGAGAAGTTAAATCACCCTCTGCAATTTTCTGTGTGGTGGTGTAAAGCACCCACAGGGCACCACCAAGAAACGTAGCAACCCAATAAACAAAGATCGCAAATGGTACGGCCCATAAATAAGAGAGTAAGAAACTATTGAGGGCTTGATGGCGAGTTTCATTTTCAAGGCGAGACATATTTTCTGTTAGTGCATAAAATTTACCGTCACTGTGTTTTGCCGTTGCGGTCACAACCCCGTTTTTATAACTGGTTATGGCTGCTGAAGTTCGTGATTCGATACCAGGTATCGATTTTACATCTGTTGCGCCCGTCAATAAGCCTTGCAGTTTGTATTCGATAGCTAGCTTAGATTGTGCTTCGATATGTGTAAGCGTATCAAAATAACGATTACCCGCCATAAAACTTAAGGCGGTAAGGAATAAAGCGAAGATCACCCACATTTTGTCGTGTGTCGACATTTTAATAAATACGCGGTCAATCGTCCTGAATTGAACTTCTTTCATTGTTACTCCAGTATGCAAGAGATGAATAGACAACATTATAAATATAGTAATTTCTAATGTGTGCTGTCCGGCATAACTTTATGAAATGAATGTTGGAGTAAATATCAATAGTGAGATTTTGATCTTGTTTTTAAGCGGGAACGGTGAAGGTGGGAATCTTCCCACCTAAAACCAGCTTAACCAAGTGAGGGTAGAATTCCTAAACTGATGAACATTTGTGATGTGATGATCATCAAACCGATGGTTGCCGTCATAGTTAAAGCGACTTTACCACCTTTAACTTGATATCGGTTTTCGTCATTGTATTGTTCTTGGTTGCGCACTTTAATCACCATGACTACAGGTAAAAAGATGGCAAGAATCGTCAATGCAATCGCTGCGTAACCAAGCGCCATAATGAAACCTTGTGGGTAAAAAAGAGCGAATACCAAAGGTGGAACAAACGTAATAATAGCTGCGACTGTGCGGTTGGCTCCGATTTTCTTTTTCTTGATGGTGTCCCCCATGAATTCAAATAAACCGAGGCTTACCCCTAAAAAGGATGTCAGTAGGGCAAGATCTGCGAAAATACCAATAGTGCTACTTAAGTTTGACTGGTGCACCGTTTGTCCAAGGGTCACAATCAGAGTGCTTAGACCAGAGTTTTCAACCAGTTCTGGCTGACTTACAACACCCAGAGTCACCAATTGCCAAAAGATATAAATAACCAATGGTATTGCAGAACCACATAATATTG
Source organism: Vibrio sp. S12_S33 (assembly GCF_963889785.1). Lineage (NCBI taxonomy): Bacteria > Pseudomonadati > Pseudomonadota > Gammaproteobacteria > Vibrionales > Vibrionaceae > Vibrio > Vibrio sp. S12_S33. Next base: position 14,598 of record NZ_CAWPQZ010000047.1, read on the forward strand.
CTTTGCGCAGTGATGGTGTATCGCCATCTAAGTATTTGACGATGGCTGGAATACTTCCGTGAAAGCCAAAAGAGGTAAAAATCACAGGGATAGCAGCAACTACTAAGCCTTGCCCAAGTGGCATGCTTAGTAGGTATGATTGAGACACATTAGGTGCAAGAAAGGTGAGCACTGCGATCATCGCGATCATCTTTCCCGCAAAGAGTAAGCGGTTGACCTTATCAACGGTACTTGTACCCACAGTAACAATGACCGCAACCACTAACGTAAAAATAAGTGTGCCTAATGAATTACTGATGTCTAAATCTGCAAGATCGGTAAGTCTATGTGTGAACTGAGCGCCTCCGCCAGCGATATACGCTGCGCACAATGAGTAAAACAGAAACAACATCGCAAAGCTCGCCACCCATTTACCTTTCTCTCCAAGTATTTGCTTAGCAAGAGAGTGTAGCGTTGCATCTTTATCAGCATATTGATGGATCTCGACCATAAGTAGAGCAGTAAATGCCATTAATCCCCACAGAGAAATCATAATGAAAAGTGAAGTTGTAAAGCCGATACCCGCTGAAGCTAGGGGCAGAGCAAGCATGCCTGCGCCAATAGTGGTTCCTGCGATGATCAAAGTACTGCCGAAAATCTTTGATTGAGTCATGGTGTAAATATCTTTATACGGTTTGTGGTGTGTTAGGTAGTGGTAAATCGCTGTAAAAGCATCAATAACCTATGAACCTATCGATTTGTGGTTATTTTGTAGAACTTTCAATTTGTTTTCAATCTATTTGTACAAATTAAAATCCACAAGTGTATTTTTTTATTTACACCCGCGAGGTTTGATGCAAATAAAGCTAGTCGTCATCGTTTACCTATGATAAACCTCGTACATATGACAATTTTGACTGTCCGCTTTCAAAAATTTGTCATATAAAGCATCTTAAAAGGACCTTGTGGCGTAATAATTTTGCTCAAGTTAAATAAAAAGGAGGTCGACAATGAGTGACCAATACAAAAATGATGAGTGCCTAGAATGGCTAGATGCGATGGAAATCGGTTTCGATTTATCCGATTATGATACGGCTACCGATGAATGTGCACAGCACGTCAATAATGAATAACCTAGGCCAGCATTTTTGCTGGCTCTGCTGCTCGTTAAGTGTTTAATTTGATCATTGATTTTGAATAGGCTAAACACCATCCTCTCTGTTACAATCCGCGCCCTTATTTCCAATAGGTAAGCGCTCATGTCTGATAACTTAAACCCGTTCCAACGCTTGGGGCTATCTCTACCTTTAGTTAAAGCTCTAGACCATTTAGGCTTTGAAGCCCCGACAGAGATCCAATCTCAAGCTATTCCTCATGTTTTGGAGAAAAAGGATGTGATGGCAGGAGCTCAAACGGGAACCGGTAAAACAGCCGCATTTGGTTTGCCTATTTTGCAACGCTTTTTAGATGATCACAGCCCGCGAGAAGCAAACAGTAAAGTCATCCGCGCGTTAGTCTTGGTTCCAACTCGAGAACTGGCACAGCAAGTATTTGACAACTTAACCGCGTATGCAGCCGGTACGGTTTTGAAAGTCGTCACGGCTTATGGTGGCACTAGCATGCATGTACAAACGCGTAATCTCAGAGGTGGTGCGGATATTTTGATCGCTACGCCGGGACGATTGATCGATCACCTGTTTGTCAAAAATATCATTCTGACACGAACCGAAGTGTTGGTGCTAGATGAAGCAGACCGCATGTTAGACATGGGGTTTATGCCTGACATTCAGCGCATTTTGAAGCGTATGAATGAAGATCGTCAGACTCTATTTTTCTCTGCAACGTTTGATAATAAAATCAAGGCACTTGCACACAAAATGATGCGAGATCCTGTGGCACTGCAGATAACACCAGCCAACGCGACAGCTGACACCGTGAAGCAAATGATCTACCCAGTTGATAAGAAACGTAAGAGTGAGCTTTTGGCTTATCTGATCGGATCTCGCAACTGGCAGCAAGTACTCGTGTTCACTAAAACCAAACAAGGTAGTGATGCGTTAGCGAAAGAACTCAAGTTAGATGGCATTAAAGCAGCTTCTATTAATGGTGACAAAAGCCAAGGTGCGCGCCAAAAAGCGTTGGATGATTTTAAATCTGGCAAGGTACGGGCGTTGATTGCGACTGATGTGGCAGCGCGAGGCATTGATATCCGCCAACTCGAACAAGTGGTCAACTATGATATGCCATACAAAGCGGAAGATTATGTACATCGAATTGGTCGAACAGGTCGGGCAGGGCAGCAGGGCTTAGCGGTTTCGTTAATGAGCCGAGATGAAGAGTATCTACTTCAAGCGGTAGAAACATTATTAGATCAGCGTTTGCCCCAAGAATGGTTACAAGGTTTTGAACCTAGCTTATTGGAAGAAGTCGCTTCAGAGCACCATTCTCCCAAAAAGAGTCGTTCATCGGAAAAGCGTAAAATGAAAGCAAAATTAAAAATTCACGCTGGTCGTGGTAAACGATAAGGCGTATCCCTTATTGGGTCCAATCACAACCAATATTGTAAACCAGATCGCTGACATTTTTGGGTGACAGTTTTTGCGTTTCATCGATGTGGAATTTTGTCACCATTAAGTCATTAAACAGTTGCCAATGCCTAAGTAAGCATTGATTGATATCTTGAGTTTCATCTGACCAAGTTTCTTTTAAAAATGGTGTTAAGCTTGCCGCGCCATGCGCGTACATGATGATTTGCCACTTTATTTCCCAGACCGTGATCGCTGTTGCTGGAAACTCATGGTTATATTGCTTGGCGAGTTGTTCAATAATGCGTTGAATTTCACCTGCACTATCAATGAAATAATCAAATAGAGCGTCTTCCTGTCTTACTGCATCAGCAATAAATTGGATGGGTTGCTTGACGATAAGCATGTGTGCAAGTAAGCGGATGGTAAACAGATACAGTTGTTGGTTGACCGGTGTATTTTCTGGAATTTCTGCTATCACTTTGTGCAAGTAGTGCTCAGTATATTGATGTAGACCATCACTAATACTTCGCCAGATTTGCTCTTTACTGCCGAAGTGATGACGAAGAAGGCTATGTGATACACCTGCTTTATCGCTGATATTTCGTAGCGAAACACGAGCATAGCCAAATTGACAAAACAGCTCGGCAGCGACTATTAATATATCTCTTTTGGTCTGTTTGGCATCTTGGGCACTTCTTCGGCCTTGTTTTTTGGTCATATCACTTGCTCATTACTATTTTTACGAGGGAGTTGTACCAGATTTACGCATCAGATTCACGGAAAAGCACATAACGAGTCGCATAAATACGCAATAATGGTACGAAACGATGAATTTATACCCAAACCACTTGAAGTTGCAGGTAGGCGGCAAGTGAGTTCATCCCTATGAGTATAGATAAACTATGTTATTGGGGGGAACGAACGTAGCCAACACCGCTGCAACTTCAAGTCGGAAGAGTATAAATGGCGTGTGTTTTAATAATAGACGATCTCTGCTCTGGGAGGGCTAGTTACTAAGTGTGAGCATCTGTGTTTATGAGAGTATGAGCTCCTCGAAAGAAGCTCATGTCTTATTGAATATTTCTACCACATCAACAACGGTGAGTTGTTCAGAGATAAGCCGCAAGCTTTTCCAGCAGCAAATCGATATCGCAGCGTGATACATCTTTATGAGTAACAAAACGGATAGGATTACTTGGTGAGATTGTAATATCATCTTGCGCCAGTTTTCGCGCAATTGCGTCGATATCTATCGATTGATCTAATTTAGCGAATACTATGTTCGTTTGTACAAAATCTGGGTTAACGGAGAAGCCCGTTAGCTTAGCAAGCCCACAAGCTAAGTATTGCGCATTGTCGTGATCCGTTTTGAGTTGTGCTACTTGTTCGGTCAACGCCAGTTTACCCGCTGCAGCTAAAATTCCTGCCTGACGCATACCGCCACCGAGCATTTTTCTCAAGCGTCGAGCTTTAGCTATGTATTGTTTAGACCCTAATAACAACGAGCCGATTGGCGCGGCTAATCCTTTGGATAAACAAACCGTCATCGAGTCAAAGTATTGAGCAATCTCTTTAACATCTACCTCTAAGGCGACCGCAGCATTATAGACGCGCGCACCATCCAAATGCATGGCAAGGTTGTGTGTATTTACAAACTCTCTAGCCTGCGCTAAATAAGATAACGGAAGTACTTTGCCATTGATGGTGTTTTCTAAGCTGAGTAAACGTGTACGTGCAAAGTGGAGATCATCAGGCTTAATCGCCGCTTTTAGTTTGTTGAAGTCCAATGTGCCATCTGGATTATTTTCGATAGGCTGGGGTTGGATCGAGCCTAAAACGGCGGCTCCGCCAGCCTCATATTTATAGTTATGCGCTTGTTGCCCACACAAATATTCATCACCACGTTCACAGTGTGACATTAAGCCAAGCAAATTTGCCTGAGTACCTGATGGAGTGAATAAGGCTGCTTCGAAACCGTGGCGCTCTGCTGCCCATTGCTCTAATGCATTAACGGTAGGGTCATTGCCATATACGTCATCCCCAACCTCTGCTTTTGCCATCGCATCACGCATTGCTTGAGTGGGTTGAGTTACTGTATCGGATCGAAAATCCATGATATCTCCTATAAATAGCCGCAAAGCTTTGCTTTGCTTAAGCAGGTAATTGTTTTGGAATCAGTGATTTGGTCATTGATGATACGCTGTTCTAATTCCTCAATAGAAAGAAAAACAACCTCAATGACTTCATCATCATCACATCCTAAACGAGCAGTATTTGTTAGTTGTTTTGCCACGAATAGATATTGAATCTCATCGCAGAATCCGGCGAGCGGTGTCGCTTGACCTAAATTAATCAGTTGGTTGGCTGAGTAACCAGTTTCTTCTTCTAATTCTCTGTGAGCACACTCATGAGGTTGTTCACCTTGCTCGACAGTGCCTGCAGGGAGTTCCAAAAGCCACTTCCTAAGAGATGGACGGTATTGATTGATTAAAATCACTTCACCTTGTTCGGTAATAGGCAGAATAACGGCTGCGCCTGGGTGAACAATAGTGGTGTGTTGAATGGTTTTGCCTGTCGGAAGACAAACGCTTTCTTCGACCAGTGAAATAGTTTTCCATGTATGTATGGTTTTGCTCATGCAACTCTTCTATTTATGAAGCCAACGTTGGGAATTCGATTCGACTTCCCACCTTACTGATTTATTTTGCCAAGACAAATGAAAAATGATTTGGGAATAATCATTTTATTGCTGTTATTGGTGATATGTCTCGCATATTTGCAAACAATGATTCCATGAAATTTCATGTAAAAGAGATCTGCTATAAGAAGCGTTGAAAATAAAACTGTATTTGTAACAAAATGACAACAAATGTATAAAATTATTTATATATATACTATTCTGAGCCTCTTTGGAGCATTGACGTGATAAACCCTAATCCTGCATCTCATGCACAAAAAGCACTGCTTTCCGAGCGCATTAATAAGCTTGCTAAAGCCTTGTCTGACGGTGTTTATGAACGTGAAGATACCATTAAGCTTTGTTTGCTTGCGGCATTAGCGGGTGAAAGTGTTTTTTTACTTGGTCCACCAGGTATTGCAAAAAGTTTGATCGCTAAGCGCTTGATCCAAGCATTCGACAATAGCAGTTATTTTGAATATTTAATGACTCGTTTCTCAACACCAGAGGAAGTTTTTGGCCCTCTGAGCATCCAAGAATTGAAAGACAATGGCCGTTATATTCGTTTAACCCAGGGTTACCTTCCTACAGCTCAAGTGGTTTTTCTTGATGAAATTTGGAAAGCAGGTCCTGCTATTTTGAATACTTTACTGACAGTGGTAAATGAAAAAACGTTCAAGAACGGCAGTGATATTGAACGTGTACCAATGCGTCTCTTAGTCTCCGCTTCCAATGAACTACCTGACGAAGAGAGCGGGTTAGATGCATTGTATGACAGGATGTTGGTGCGAGTATTTGTTAACCGTATTCAAAATAAGCAGAACTTCAAATCAATGTTGACCGTTGGTACCTCACAAGAAGCACGAATTCCAGACGGGTTAGCCATTACGGATGAAGAATACCATTTATGGCAAAATCAGCTTGACAACTTACTATTGACCGATGACGTATTTGAGAAACTGTTTGAACTAAAAAATATGTTGGAACAATCAATAGCCAACTTTCCCACTGTGTCAAGTAGCGATATGTATGTGTCAGATCGACGCTGGAAGAAAGCGGTGAAGCTACTTAAAGCAAGTGCGTTCTTTAATGGACGAGATTCGATAAATCCATTGGATCTGCTTTTGTTACAAGATTGTCTGTGGAATAGCCCTGAATCACGCGATATTGTTCGTGATGTGATCCGTGAATTTGCGTTAAAACATGCATTTGATCAGCAAGACGTCGAACAGCAAATCGAGTTGTGCCGCGAAGAACTTGCCGACATCCAACAAGAGCTAGAGTCTCAATTTGCTATGCCTGTTTCGCTTGAAACCTCAACAGGCTTGATTAAAAAGCAAGTATACCAATGTGACACCACAGCGGCGAAAACCTACAAAGTTGGTTCAGCATTTGATTTAGTCAAACTAGTATTGCTGCAAAGTAACATGTCGGTATCGGAATCAGAAAAAGGTGATAGTCGTTGGGTGTATGTACCTAAAAATGAGCTTGAGCGAGTGATCAAAGACGGCAATGGTGATGTTTACGGCTACGTAAACCAAAACACCAATTTGTGTCGTTTGAAGTTTGAGCTGAGTGCCGACAACCACATAGTGATCAAAGACATTGCAAACCGTTCGGTGTTGATTAGTTTAGTGACAGAACAAGGTTTAAACGATGAACTCTATCAACAATGGATCTCGAAAGCCGATCAAGCTGTAATGCAATTACAGCATGCAGAGCATCATTTGCGTAAAGTGCGTTCCACGTTCCATGGAGCATTGCCGCATAATTTCATTGATCCTGAATTACCAACTGCGATGGAAGCGACGTTGCAACATCTACAGCAGTTACTTGAATCGACACAAATGGAATGTGAGAAAACGGTTCAGCGCTTTAAAAACCTCAATCAGTTTTTTGAATAAGGAGCTGAAATGCTTGGCGCAGATGGTTTGAATTTGGCGTTAATGATTGCTGATTCTGGCATCATTGATACTGCAGTGAATGACTTGCTGGCTCGTTCTCAGGTGATGATGGCTGATAATCGTGGTGTTTCAAGCACGGTTAAAAACCATCTCTCTAAGTGGCGGGGTAGTGTTAAAAAACGTATTACGCGGGTGTGTGAAACGGAACGCTTTCAGCAAGAGCTTGCGTTATACCAAGAAGTTATCCATTGGGATGAAGCAACTTTCTTTAATCAGATCAATGATGTTATCAAGAAATTAGAATGGCACTCAGCATTTTATCTTCAAGCTCGTCGTTTAATGGAAAACAATAAGGGGTTAACTAACCCCATGTTTCCGCATTTTTTTTGCGACCAATGGTATCAAAGTCTTTCTGATGCGATTAAGCAGGCGCAAGTCAATGAGCTAGAAAGTAACAAAGAAAAGGTATTAGCCGATTTATACCAGCGCATGGAAACCATGAAAAACATGGATAAAGTGACAGAATCTGGCGATGAGTCGAGCGTTGGCCGTTTGTGGGATATGGCTTCAGCCAAACTGAGTAAGACGGATATTTCTGTCATGAAACGCCATGCTGAGTTCTTAGTAAAGAATAAAGGCCTACAAGATATTGCGGAGCAATTAGGGCGAATGGCTGGAGAAGTTGATGATCCAGACCTAAACCAAGCCCCGGTTGAAGAGCTACAAATGGTGGAAGAAAAGTCTGATGAAGCAACGGATGACATTGTGGGGATTCATGAAAGCGATGATCTCAACAAACTTCTGCCAAATGAAACTATGTTTTTAGCTTATCCTGAACTTGAGGTTGTCTTTTACAAACACCTAGTCGATAAGCGGTTGATGAATTACCGCATGCAAGGAAAGTCACGTACGCTAAGAAAAGTAAAAGCCCATCGCCCTGAAAATAAACAGTATGATGTCGATAAGGGACCATTTATTGTTTGTGTTGATGCATCGGGCTCAATGAGCGGTTTTCCTGAGCAATGCGCTAAAGCGATGGCTTATGCTTTGATGCAGATTGCACTAGCAGAAGACCGTGAGTGCTATGTAATGCTATTTTCAACCCAGCAGATCACCTATGAATTAACCAAACAAGATGGTTTGCGAGAAGCGAGTAATTTTTTGAGCTACTCATTCCATGGCGGCACAGATCTAGAGCCAGTATTAATTCAGTCGATAGAATTGATGCAAGGGGATAAATATAAAAATGCTGACTTAGTGGTATTGTCAGATTTTATTGCTCCTAAGCAACCCAAAGAATTGCTCGAAAAAGTGGCTCAGTTGAAAGTACAAAAAAATCGCTTTCATGCAGTGAGTTTATCGAAATATGGTAACCCCGAATTGATGGTAATGTTTGATCATTGCTGGTCATATCACCCCAACTTAGTGGGACGGTTAATGAAAAAATGGTGAGCATCGGTATTTTAGATACTGAGGTTGTATTATTCTTGATCAAAAACTGGTTGCCAAATAATCGTAAGTTTGCTTTTTAACCACTTGATTCAAAGAAATAAAATTTATTGTTGACTCATTTTCTCAATCCGTTAAAGTACACCTCGTTCTCACGGGGAAGCCCACAAGAACCACAGTGCGACACTAGCTCAGTTGGTAGAGCGCAACCTTGCCAAGGTTGAGGTCACGAGTTCGAACCTCGTGTGTCGCTCCAAATTTTACGATGGTGTGTAACGTTTCCGTTTACGGCATCGCAATTCAGAATTGCGTGCCCTGGTGGTGAAATTGGTAGACACAAGGGATTTAAAATCCCTCGACTTTCGAGTCGTGCCGGTTCAAGTCCGGCCCGGGGCACCATCTCTTCTTTGTTCATAAGAACAAAATACAAACAATGGCGCGATGGCAGAGTGGCTATGCAGCGGATTGCAAATCCGTGTACCTCGGTTCGACTCCGGGTCGCGCCTCCAAAAAAAAAAGACGCTTTTTAGCGTCTTTTTTTTGGTTGTGACTCCAATCGGTTGATTCAAAGATAGAATTCTCGTTCAATGAATGTTCCGATCACCTTATCGTGCATCTTCTCCGATTTGGAAAAACTAATTGTTCTACGTACTAAACGTTTTAATCTGGAACGCTGGGTTAGATTGGTTCGCTCAATCCGTTGAGAGAACCTTTTGCCCACAACATGCTTTTCCCTTGGTAATTCTTTTGTGTAAACGTTGAAGCCATCGGTAAAAAAGAAGCTGATATCAAACGGCTTGAGCAAAGCGAGCAACGAAATCGCTGAAAGCCCGTTACTCCCTTGCCGTGTTTACGTACATGTTCAGTTTGGTTACAAAATCGACATTGAACTTGAATGGTAGCCATGATTTCTTGTTTGAGGGTGAAAAGGTTACCATTTTAACACAAGTTCTCCATGTTGGAGTCACGACCTAATCTTTATCCTGATACACCGGCGAATCATTTATCAATCTCGCTTCATTGTAAAAATATCATTTAATGTAAAAAGAGTGACGGGTGTTGAAGTTATGCACATCCGTTCTTACCTTCGCTCCATTCTGTTAACTTAATCATTCCAAGTAATGCTTCAAATATTAAGATGAAGGCTGATAAAAGGAAGCGATTATGACTGAGAAAAAAATCAATTGCATTATTTTTGACTGTGAAGGTACTTTGGTTGACAGTGAGCGTTTATGCTGTGAAGCCTTGGTTGAGGTATTCAATCAATTTGGAGCTGAGCTTTCTTTTAATCAAATCTGTAATCATTTTGAAGGTGGTAAGATAGCCGATATCTTAGTTCAAACGCGAACGTACGCCCAAATTGATGCCGATATTGATCTGCTCGAAAAGCGATACCGGGTTGAGCTCGACCGCTTATTTCAGCAGCGTCTATTACCTATGGAGGGTGCGCTGGAATTACTTAACTATCTAGATCAACAAGGTATTGAGTACTGCGTAGCATCTAATGCCTCTAAAGAAAAAATGGCTCTTATTTTAGAGCGTTGCGGTTTGAATACCTTTTTCGAAGGTCGTATTTTTTCTGCTTTTGAAGCGAACAGTTGGAAACCAGAACCAGACTTAATTCGTTATTGTGCGATGAGTATGGGGTTTCTAGTAGAAGAGTGTATTTATGTCGATGACTCTGAAAAAGGAGTCGAGGCGGGAGTCAACGCTGAGGTGCCAACTTTTCAGCTAGCCCCTCTAAATCCGAATGCTCGTTCTAAAGATTCGAATGTGGTGGTCATTAATTCATTACTGGATCTCAAGATCTGGCTTAGTGAACGTTGTGGGCAGAAGAATGAATATGCTTATAACTGATAGAGACCGCGTGAGTCGCTATCATTTTTCGAACACTTTGTAGGTTATCAGTTCGAAAGCCACACTGACCACAAATGAATTTTTCCTGGTTGTCGGAAATCAAGTACTCATCATGCTGGCAAAGTGGGCAGCAGTCGATCTCTTCTTGTTTTAGATTTATATGTTTCATATTGATATCTCGGCAGCAAAAGGAGAAAGAAGTTCTCCATATCTATAGAATAAACACTAATTGCTACACGCTGTTGGGAAACTTAATCTTAGTTTCTAAAATTAGACGCATTTCATACTTCATAGAAAAAATTGTCGAGGATTGTCTTGCTCTTTATTCTGTGAATACAGAAAACCACGGGTTTACCCGTGGATGAATGCCTTTGGAGACGGTACGATAGCTAAATGCAATATTATACCTCGTCCCATAGTGTTTATTACACTAAATATCACATAGTTTGGGTGACTAAGTACCGTCGGAAAATCCTGAATCCTGGTATGTGCAGCTACCTACGAAAGATTATGCCAAAGTTACTGCGAAGTTTACCTGGCGTTGAGATCGAGA
>NZ_CAWPQZ010000048.1:0-25506 GCF_963889785.1 Vibrio sp. S12_S33
GTTGATGATATCGAGGGCTTGAGAAACGTGCATAAAAAAATCCGATAAACAATGTCTATCGGATTTTTACATAAAGGTAGGATCATTCAACTGATCTGCCGATTAAAGTCTTAACTGATCGGCATTACAGTTTATTGCTCCCTTTTGCATGTCGATACTTTACACCGTCATAATGACCCGTATCGCTAACAGAATAAGTACAATCCCTGACAATCTATCAATCAGCACCGCACGTGCACGAAGCTTATCTAGAAGCCTTGGGCTGGAAAGAATAAAGGTAATAAATGTGTACCAAAGCCCATCCACCACAAAGGGCGTTAACACGATAATCACTTTGCTGGTTATCCCGTCTCCTACCGCAACAAACTGACTGAACAAGGCAATAAAGAACAAGGCAATTTTAGGGCTCAAAAGTGAAATAAGTAACCCTTCTTTCGCTGACTGCCACACGCTCACTGTTTCGCCTGACTCCAACTTAGCCGCCACACCACCTTTTGATCGCAGTGCGTTAAAACCTAAATATGCCAAATAAAGGGCACCCGCATAACTGATGGTTTTAAACACCAAGGGGGATTGATGCAGCACAACCGCAAGGCCAATCAGGGTAATAAAAGCATAAACTCCAATACCAAACGCGTGAGCCCATGCGGTAGCGAAACCATTTTTTCGCCCACCAGCAAGACTGTGTTTAGCTACCATCGCTAAACTTGGGCCTGGAGACATAGCCCCTAAAATACAAATCGTAAAAAGTGATAACCACACGGTAATTGTCATGCTTGTCTCGCTATTTGATCCTATTAAAAATTCATTTTCCCCAAACAACTTGCAGTGCTAGCTACCTTCAAGTAGGAAAGGTATATCGATAGAGAATGAGTAACCTCTCCGTCACCTATCTCATTGATCGCATAGTAATTTGACACAACTGATTGAAATTAACCACCGCTTAACCTTAACTCCGGGGAAAAAAGTGGTGTTGTGGTAAAATGACGGCCTTAGGCACTCTGAGCGGCAATATTTCTCAATTTTGTTTAATGCATCCAACTTCGCTTCAGAGTATTCTGCAGTACATAACTTTATTCAGGAACGGAAGCCGTGAGCGAGTTAAAACAGGACATCACTTTATTGTCTGGGATAGGGCAACTCTCCACCACATTAATGGGCACAGGGTTGTTTATGATCCCAGCGATTGCCGCTGGTATTGCAGGTCACTTATCGCTCTGGGCGTGGCTACTGCTTTTTGTTGCTATCTGCCCTATTGCATTAACTTTCGCAGCACTCGGTAAACGCTACCCTAATGCCGGTGGTACTGCCTACTTTGTGCGCAAAGCCTTTAATGCAAAACTTGAACGCTCAGTCGCTTGGCTCTTTGTCAGCGTGATTCCGGTTGGCGTTCCTGCAGCAGTAGCATTAGCGGCAGGTTTTGCACAACAATTACTTCCTGAACCACTCAACTCTTCAATGATTGCACAAACACTGACCGTATTGCTTTTAGTGGCGGTTAATCTTGCTGGCACAAAATCCTCGGGCAGTCTGCAAACCATTATCGCGTTGAGTATTTTCACCTTAGTCGGTGCTTTACTCTGGGTTGGAAATGTAGGCTATGCGGATTTAACTATGCCGCCTCTTGATGCAGAAAGTATTTGGCCGATAGGTGCCGCTCTTGGCGTAATGTTTTGGTGCTTTGTTGGTATTGAAGCTTTTGCCCACATGGGCGAAGAGTTCAAAAATCCACAACGCGATTTCCCGATAGCAATTATTGTTGGTTGTTTTGTTGCTGGAACCACTTATTGGGCTTGCTCTGTGGTGATTTTGAAGTTCGGGGCATTTGGCAGCCCTGAATTTGATAGTACATCTATCCCTTGGTTAAGTGACCACATCTTTGGTTCTGGTCTGGCCACCCTTATCAGTATTGTTGGTTTTTTTGCTTGCTTCGCCAGTATCAATTTATACACACAAAGTTTGTCTCGTATGGTTTGGGCTCAAGCAAGGGAATACCGACCTAAAAGTACCATTGCAAGAATATCGATTCGAGGGGTACCAGCAAACGCAACGCTTGCCGTTGGCGGAGTATTATTGGCGTCATGCCTACTCGGAGAACTGTCAGGACTAGACTTAGAATTTTTTCTAAAACTCGCGAATGGCATTTTTGTACTGGTATATTTGTTGGCGATGTTTGCCGCGTATAAATTGTTAACGGGCATCCATAAAGTATTAGCAACAATTTCGCTTGTTTTGTGTAGCGCGGTTTTCATTTGCCTTGGTTGGTCAATGCTTTACGCACTCAGTATTTTTATTCTGCTATCATTGCCTTGGAGCAAGTTGGTGAAACGACAACAGCCTAAAACAGAGCTTTAGTTATTCTATTAAGATTGAAGATCGATCAGAATTTTTTTCCAATCGGCAACCTCATTCTGAAAATGTTGTATCTGGCGCTCATTACTTAGCTGAATAATTTGCACTAAATACCGCTCTGATAAGGCATGATTGTATTCCACCTTACTAGCAAGTACTGGCGAGTAATAACTTTCAGGCTCAAACAATAGTCGATTTAAACGCGGAAGAAAGAAACTGAGTTCATCACGCTGATTGAGCAAAACTTCTACTTCGATTCGAATTTGAGATTGATAGTTGATCCAATCATAAGCGGTAATCTGCATACTATCCGCCCATTGTTGCACTAATTGCTGTTGGTCTGGTTGCAAGTCACCTAACCAGTCTTCGACTCTTTCTTCAATACGACTTTTGTATTTCCCATGGATTTCAGTATCCGTTAATCCCTGGTAACGATCTGCATACTTATTATGTTTTTTTTCCAAGCCTAGCAGTAATATTTTCACTTGCTGATCGCTAAGCTGCTGTGCAAGTGAGTAGATATCAGGCTCAATTTTTTGCAGCAAACGATGATAATGTGCTCTCATCTCTACCTCTTGTTTATGAAAGAGTTCTACTGTCATCGTGCGCGGAGTTATTTGTGATAATTTATCAAGCTGCTGGACATAAAGGGGGATTTCTTGCTGCTTATGCCATTGACTAATATTAACAATACGCTCACTCAATATTGTTTTTTGCTTCTTGGTCAAATCAACATAATCTTCAATATAATCAATCACAAACCAGTCAAGGTTATGGTAGACAAATTTAGTTCCACATCCAACGAGCAAAGCTAAACTTAAGCCCATCGCTATCCATGTGCGCATTTAATCGCCCTTTAATCACTCGCCGTAATAGCCTGTACGTAAAAATATAGCATGAGGTTCAATATCCAACGAAAATGAATGCCACTATCAGCCAAGGACTGCTATTTTTAAGGTTAGATAACTAAATAAAATGCATACCCAAACAACTTGAAGTGCAGGTGACCAGCGAGTGTATTCATCCCCATGAGCATAGATAAACGATGTGATTGAAGTGAATGGGTGAAGTCAACATCGCAGTTGCTTCAATTAGACAAGAGATACCGCAAAAAGTGAAAATCATGAATATTACCTACCGCTCGGCAACAAGCGAAGATTATCAATTTACTTTTGAGCTGAAAAAAGTGGCTGAAATGGATTCCATTACCGCTGTTTTTGGCTGGGATGAAGAGCTACAACAAGAGCTACACCGCCAAGAGTGGAACTCTGGGCTTCCAACCATCATCTGTCTTGATGGCAAACCTATCGGGACTTATTTACTCGAAAGCAAACACGACACTTTATTTTTTTCACGCTTTTTTATTCTTCCTGTATTTCAAGGTATGGGAATTGGTAGTCAAATTCTGCAAACCATCATCAAGGTTTCTCAGCAAACTCACTCCCCTTGCAAGCTCTGCTATCTTCAAGGAAACCGTGTTGGAAAACTGTATAAACGGTTTGGATTTATTGATTACGAAACCGATGATGCATTCGTACATATGCAGTTTGTGCCACGATTCACCACACAAATAGATACGCAAAACTAATTGATAGCTTATAATTAGTCACATTCTCACTCGTTATTTACACCAAACAAAATGCAATGCAACATTATTGTCACACTTATTCATACATATTGGTTACTTAATGCATAAAATGCGTGAGCATTCTCTGATTAATATCGTTTCATTTTTGCGGCTAATGGTTGTGTGAACAAGGTTTGATCTTTTTTCTGGCGATCATTAGACAATTGTTTTATTCAATTTTTAATTTTTGTTAGGGAATATTTATATGTTGTATGTGGAATTCCTATTCCTCCTGTTAATGCTTTACATTGGTTCACGCTACGGCGGTATCGGACTCGGTGTTATTTCTGGCATCGGTTTAGTTGTTGAAGTTTTCATCTTCAAAATGCCGCCAACTTCCCCACCTATCACCGTAATGCTGATTATTCTTGCCGTGGTGACTTGTGCTTCAATTTTAGAAGCCGCGGGAGGACTAAAGTACATGCTGCAAGTTGCCGAACGCTTGCTACGTAAAAACCCTAAAAATGTCACGTTAATTGCACCGTTTGTCACCTATGCAATGACCTTTATGTTGGGGACTGGACATGCCGTTTATTCCATCATGCCAATCATTGGTGATGTAGCACTGAAAAACGGTATTCGTCCTGAACGCCCAATGGCAGTGGCATCTGTTGCCTCGCAAATTGCGATCACAGCGTCACCCATTTCAGCCGCCGTTGTGTTTTATCTAGCGCAATTGTCAGATATCCAACACGACATTACCCTATTCTCTATTCTGTTAGTCACTGTACCTGCAACTCTGTTTGGTACTTTACTGATGTCACTCTACAGCTTACGTCGTGGCAAAGAGTTGGACGATGATCCTGAGTATCAACAACGCTTACAAGATCCTGTGTGGAAAGAGAAAATTGAAAACACAACCGCCACTACGTTGAATGAACATCTACCGTCTGCGGCGCGTAATTCAGTACTGATTTTTATCGGTGCTATCTTGTCGATTGTGGTTCTTGCTATGGTGCCGGAAATCCGTACTGTCGTTGAAGGCAGCAAACCAATCAGCATGGCAGTGGTTATCCAAATGATGATGCTCTGCTTTGGCGGTATCATTCTTTTGGCAACCAAAACTGACCCACGTAATGTGCCAAATGGTGTTGTGTTTAAATCTGGGATGGTTGCTGCGATTGCCATTTTTGGTATCGCATGGATGTCAGATACATATTTCAAATATGCCATGCCACAATTTAAATCTGGCATTGTTGAAATGGTCACCGATTATCACTGGACGTTTGCTCTTGCTCTATTCATCGTTTCTGTTGTGGTGAACTCACAAGCTGCGGTTGCGGTTATGATGCTACCTGTTGGTTTAGGTTTGGGTCTAGAGCCGGCGTTATTGGTAGGCTTGATGCCAGCGCTCTACGGCTACTTCTTTATCCCTAACTACCCTTCAGACATCGCTACGGTGAACTTTGATAATACTGGCACCACTAAAATTGGTAAGTACTACTTCAACCACTCATTTATGGCAGTCGGTCTCATTGGTGTCGTTAGTGCTTGTTGCTTAGGCTACGTTTTAGGCCAAATGATTATCGGCTAAAAAAACAAACCCCAGACTGATAAAGTGCTGGGGTTTATTCAAAGTAATATCTCATTGCAAGAGATATTAACCACCGTTTATGGTACACCATGACCTTTTGAAGCTACCCAAACTCGATACCATTGCTCACGAGTTAATTCAAACTCCAGTGCTGCAATCGCCGCTTGCACGCGTTCTATTTTGCCTGAACCGATAATTGGTAACGGCTTTGAAGGTAAACGACGCACCCAAGCAAAAATCACTTGGTCGATACTTTGAGCACCAATTTCCAGTCGAATCGCTTCTAATTCTTCGCGTACACGTTTTGCTTGTTCAGTATCACCACTAAATATACTACCGCCACCAAGACATGACCACGCCATTGGTCGAGTGCGGTTCATTTGCAGTTGATCCAAAGTGCCATCATGCGCCACTTCAAAATTCAATGGGTTAATTTCCACTTGGTTGGTCACCAGTGGTTTACCTAGGCGAGACTGAAGCAATTCAAACTGGCGAGGACTAAAGTTTGAGACACCAAAGTGTTTCACTTTACCCACTTTGTGCAGTTCAGAAAATGCTTCGGCGACTTCATCAGCCTCCATCAGAGCATCAGGACGATGAATCAGTAGCACGTCAATTTCACTGACACCTAAACGCTCAAGCGAGTTATTCACTGACTGATAGATATGCGCAGAGCTAGTATCGTAATGATTGATCTTACGTTGTGGAGTTCTGTCTCCACATAAGTTGATGTCACACTTGGTGACGATCTGCATCTGTTCACGCAATGAAGGCTCAAGAGCCAAGGCTTCACCAAACAATGTTTCACATTGGTAGCTACCATAAATATCCGCGTGATCAACGGTGGTAATCCCTAGCTCTAAATGCTGTTTTAAGAACGTCAAACGCTGCTGTGGCGTCATGCCCCATTCACCTAAACGCCAATACCCTTGAACGAGCTCGGAAAAATCTGGCCCTTGAGGCGCAATTGTTACTTTAGCAACCATTGGTTGTCTCCTTTTCTCTCAACTGACGTCATCCTAAGCTTGTTTGTTGTATGGCTCAACGGATAGACTACAGAAGTTCGAACTGGAGTACGAAGTTGTGAGTTTTTCTACACGTTTACAAGAATTAATTGGCGAAGAAAGCATCAGTGGCTTTGCTCGCCGCGTTGAATTATCAGAAGGGTTAATTCGAAAATACCTTAAAGGCAGTGAACCAAGCTTATCCAAAGCGAATCAAATTGCGATGCGAGCCAACTGCTCACTTGAATGGCTCGCCACTGGCTGCGGGTATTTATATCGTCAAGCTGAAGTCGTAGATATGGACGCCTTTATCCTAGCGTATCAAATCATTACAGGACATCAACTAAGCCAAGAAGAGCAAGAAAGACAGCGTAAAATCATCTCGGGTTATCAATATTTACGTAGCCACAAAAAGGCAGATGGCTTTTTAGATCACGCCGCTATGGTGACATTTTTAAACCGCCAGCCTAAAGAGTTGACTCCGAATGAGTAAAAACAAGGCTGATGGCTTGCCCATCTGTCACCAATTGTGCAATGTTGTTTCCCTTCTGCCACTGCTGCTGTTGAGGAAAAATCGTCGGCGTTTGATTCAAAAATAAAACTAACGCTTTATCAACCTCTGGCACTGAATGTTTTGTTAACTGTTCTTGCACTGAAAAATATTGATCACCGATCATAACTTGCGTCAGTTGAAAACCATCGCGTCTTAAGTTCAGTTGTAAATCACTGTAGGCCATACGGCTAAAATCAATATGCATCCGCACCGAGCTAACTTCGCTGTTAGTGATCTCAAGCTCTGCCCACGCGGAAGTTTTATAGTACTCAACTACATCACTACAATAAATTGGTGCTCTATGCTCATCACCACATTCAACCATATCATTGCGCTGAGTCAGCTCTGACTGGGTCAATGGAGGTGTATTTTGCTCAACAAAGGGGAGGATAAAATCAGGTACATTAGCCGATACCCAGCATGACCAGATCACGCACAGCAGCACGATAACGCGCATGTAAACTCTCCTTATCTTATTGATAGCCATCAGTTTCACTTGAGTTTAAAGCAAAAGCAACAACCGAACGTCTACGCCCCCAATCAGTGAATTGTGATCGATAGCAAACTCTTGGGGCTTAGGCTGAAGAATGATGTCATCGCCATATCCAGGCTTTATCCTCAAGGTCGAGTAACCTCGCCCTACAGCGATTCAAAAAATAAAAGCAACTGAACATCATCAACAAGTACAAGACCAAGGATAGAGCATGAAACTCACCACTTTAGCCCTAGCGTTATGCGCAGCTGCGCCTGTCGTTTTTGCCTCACCCAATCTGACCATATCTACCACCACCAACAGCCGTGATTTTCCACTCGACGCCCAACAGCCGTTAGTTATTCCATTGACCAAAGACAGTTACACACTCAAAATAACCGGCCTTGAGGGTAACTGCGTTGCACCGAATGATCAAAAGATCAAATTCAATACTCCTGTTGCCTTAAATTGTGGCTCCTCCACTGAATTACCGCTAAAAATTCGCTTCACGGGGGATTACGCCTTTAATTACGACCAAGAACAACATACGCTGACTTTTGTTCGCCAAGCGAAAAAATCGACCAAAAAAGAGTTTAAAAGACCCATTCCAGGGGTAACTTGCGAGCAATACCAAGGTGGTGAAGTCACGCTAGAACTCAGAAAAACCTTCGCCGATGGTACTGAATTAAAAGAGAGCTTCACTAACCAAAAAGTTGTGGTTAAAGATGGCAAGGTGACACTTTTACCGTCACAAAACAGTGGTGGCTTGGTGCTACTAGAGCCAATCGATAGATCTGATGAAGCGCAGCCGTTCACCTATCGCAACGCAAATATTTATTTCGTTATGGTAGATAGGTTCAACAATGCCGATACCAGCAACGACAATAGTTATGGGCGAAAAAAAGACGGTAACGATGAAGTAGGAACCTTTCACGGTGGCGATTTAAAAGGTGTCATTGAAAAACTCGACTACATAAAAAGCTTAGGAACTGATGCCATTTGGCTTTCGCCTATCGTCGAGCAAGTACACGGTTTTGTCGGTGGGGGCGATAGTGGCTCCTTTCCATTTTATGCCTACCACGGTTACTGGACTCGTGATTTCACCAAAATTGATCAGAACTTCGGCCAAGATGAAGATCTAAAAACACTCGTCACCGAAGCACATAAACGCGGCATAAAAATCTTACTCGATGCCGTCATCAACCATTCTGGTTACGCTACACTCGCCGACCTGCAATTCGATGACATTGATGTCGTTAATAGCCAAGATTTACCAAAAAAATGGGTAGATTGGGCACCTCAATCTGGTCAAAACTGGCACAGTTATAATCAGTCTATCGACTATCAAAGCCAAAACTGGTCACAATGGTGGGGAGCGGACTGGGTCCGTGCCGGCTTGCCTGGTTATTCAAAACCTGGCTCTAGTGATATTACTATGACGTTAGCTGGTTTACCTGATTTTAAAACCGAATCAACTACCGCAATCACACCGCCCCAATGGTTACTGCGTAACCCAGGAACGCGAGTTGTCGCACGCGATAACTACAGCGTGGCGGATTATTTAATTGAGTGGCAAACCGACTGGGTTAAGCGTTTTGGTATTGATGGCTATCGGGTGGATACGGTAAAGCATGTTGAAGGTCAAGTCTGGCAACGCTTAAAGAAAGAAGCATCGCGTAGCCTAGAGCAATGGCGCGAGGCTAATGGGAAATCAGGGCAACCTTTCTGGATGATGGGCGAAGTATGGGGGCATTCAGCCTACCGCAGCCCTTACTTTGACGATGGATTTGATGCACTGATCAACTTCGATATGCAGAAAAAGCTGGATAGAGGGGCTGCATGCTTTAGTCAAATGGAGATGGTATACCGCGACTACGCAAAAACACTGACTCTGCATCCGGACTTTAACCCCGTCAGTTACATGTCTTCCCATGATACTGAGCTGTTTTTTGGTCGCTTCAAATCATTTGAAATGCAACGTAATGCTGCTAACGCATTGCTACTTTCACCCGGTGCAGTACAAATTTATTATGGTGATGAAGTCGCAAGACAAGTTGGCCCTTACGCTGATGACTTTCATCAAGGAACACGTTCCGACATGATGTGGCAGTTGGATACTCAGCGACAATCATTGTTAAACCATTGGCAAACAGTGGGCCAATTCCGCCAAGCCCACCCTGCTATTGGTGCCGGTTTGCATAAAGAAATTAAACAACCAGGCGCCTACGTGTTTTCAAGAACGTTAAATAACGACAAAGTCGTTGTTGCTTTTGTTGGTCGATAATCACTCAGTTAAGGTAGCCTGGGCAAGCTTCGGGCTACTTCCATTTCCCTCTTTGTCTAACTCACTAAATCAAAACCACAACATCACCAACACCAATGATTTCAATTAATTACCGATAAAATATTTATATTAGCCTTATCTAATTCCCTTGTTCAACCTACCTAGCAAAACCATACTGGTCATACCATGAAAAGTTAAATTTACCTTGAATTACAATTGGTTAGAAACTAACATTCGATCCTTTTGGTATTTAAACCACTATTTCTTTGACATTTATATAACACAAATTTAACATCAGGATTGTGCAATATAAATACAACGAAATAATTATAAAAGACCTTAGGAGGTCGAGAATGATCATCAAACCCCGCTCTCTACTCGCGCTGTCAATCTTGACTGCGTTTAATGTACATTCGGCTGGATTCCAAGTTGCGGAACACTCAGCATCTGGCCTTGGCAGAGCTTTTTCTGGTGAAGCCGCTGTCGCTGACAATGCCTCTGTCATTGCGCGAAACCCTTCTGCTATGACCCTTTTTGATCGTGCGCAATTTTCAGGAGCAGTAACCCTTGTAGATCCAAACGTTGATGTCTGGGATACCACTAATGGTGAACAAGCCACTGACGTAGCACCGATGCAAGTTGTACCTGCGGCTTATTATCTCAGCCCGATCAACGATAAGTGGTCATGGGGAATTGGTATGTTTACAACGTATGGCGTCGCGACCGATTATCCAGATGATATTCAAGCTGGTGACTTAGCCGGGGATACCTCATTAGTGACAGTCAACTTGAACCCTGCGGTGGCATATCGCATTAACGATCAGTTTAGTGTTGGGGCGGGGTTGAACTTGGTCTATGCACAAGCGGAACTGACTCGTCATAAAGGTGCATTGGCTCCATTTTTAGGTGGGAGCATTACAGACAAATTAATTTCGTTAGAAGGCGATACCTTTGGTTTTGGTTGGAATATCGGCGCGATGTATGAAATAAATCAAGACCATCGATTGGGTTTTGGTTATCGCTCAAAAGTTGATCTCGATTTCGACGATGGTGAATTTAAAAGTTACGACAGTGGAATAACCAGCAGCTCTATGGTCACTGGGCGTCTTGAAATCAGTTTACCTGCCATTTGGGAATTATCTGGTTTCCACCAAATCACCGAAGCCTTTGCATTACACTACAGCTACCAACGCACCGACTGGAGCACATTCTCCGAACTGAAAGCGACTTCTCCCGATTGCAATGACGGAGTAGTAAACCAATGTTTTTATAAACAAGAACACTATGAAGACAATGGACGTTGGTCAATCGGCGGTACTTATCAGTTCTCTACCAGTTTAATTGGTCGCGTTGGTTTTGCTTACGACGAGCAGGCAGGTAAAGCGACACTGAGTATTCCAGATAGTGACCGTAACTGGTACTCCCTCGGTCTAACCTATCTCTTTAATCCCGACCTTTCTCTTGATGCTGGCTTTGCCTACGTACAAAGTAAAGATGGCTCCTTTGAAGAAACTAATGCTCTGAGCGAAACCTTGAAGTTCAATTCGAAAGGTAACGCCTACATTAGTTCTGTCCAAATCAACTACACCTTCTAAGCGCGGAGCACACTATGAAACACGGAATCGCTTTATCTGTCCTTTGCAGCGCCCTGCTACTTGCTGGCTGTGGTGATGATTCATCGAGCACAACTCATGAAACCCAATACGAATCATACATTCAAGACGCATTAGCACGTGATACCAAAATAAAATTTACCTTACAGGGCTCAAGCGCCAGCGTACCAGTACCTTCCTTTGCGTTAATGAACGCCAGTGACGGTACGCTTGAAATCCCAACTGGTGGTAATGATGCCTTAACCAACCCTATCGCTGCGATGGGTACTATGGATGGGTGGTCAACATCAATGCCACTGATTATGAATTTTGAGGGAACCGGTTTAGCCGATGGTATTGTCACGTCTGGAGTCCATCTCATTGAGCTATCCGACAGCATGACTGGCTCTCCAACACCAAAAACCATTTTGACTAATGGAACTCATTTTACGGTCTATTCGAGCGCTCAAACAGATACGTTGAGCATTGTGATGAAGAGTGACTTAAACCCAAGCTCGGAATACATTCTCGCTATTACGGAAGCGGTCAGCGATGAAAATGGAGACCCAGTCGGTACCTCAAGCAGTTATGCGGCGCTGAAATCATCGAAAAAAATCTATACCGAAGGCAGCTTAGCAACGGTTCAAAAAGTCACGCAAGGAGTTGAAGCCTTGTTCCAAGCTACCGGAGTCGACAGCACTAAAATTATCTACTCAACTTGGTTTACCACTCAATCAGTCGGGGACACCTTATTTGCGGTAAAAGGGGCAACAGCTTCTGCTTTACCTGCTGCAATAGCTAATCAGAACCTTGATATTGGGCAAGTATGGAAAGGCAGTGCCAACCCAAATAATATTGACCTGTCATCAGCTTATACTATGGTCATGAATAGCCCAAGCACCTACACCGATGCTTTGAACGCCGACACCAATTTCACCACTTATTTTGATTCTAGTGGCGTAATCAAAACACTACTAAACAGCAACTTCGGCGCGAGTGGAGTCTATGTTAGTAAAGGGACAGTACAGTTGCCTTATTATTTAGAAAAAGGGACTACCTGGAACAGTCAACCCTTTGAATCGGCAATGCCAAGCTTAGCTTTGATTTCACAAGCCCTGTCTGATGATACCGAAAAAACAACCATTGCCTCGCAATTAATTGCAGCTGGAATTGACGCCAGTGTTTTAGCATCAAGCACAACAGAGCAATTGAAACTAGTAGGAATGGATCTTACCAAGTCTGATGGTTCGGCATTAGATCCAAATCGATATATCACGCGTTATAATCCAATACCGAAAATTAAGTCGTTAGAATCGGTTAATATCCTGCTATTTACCCCATCAAATACGGCAGATGATTGGCCAGTGGTTATTTACCAACATGGCATTACGTCAGCCAAAGAAAATGCCTATTTCTTTGCGGCCAATTTAGCAGCCAATGGCATCGCTGTTCTTGCGATTGATTTGCCTTTGCACGGTTCACGCAGCCTAGACAGCACGCGCTCTGCCAATGCTGATGTCACCGCCTATCTCAACTTAAATAACCTAGCCGTTGCGCGCGATAATGTTCGTCAAAGTGAACTCGACATTATGAGCCTGACTTTTGCACTGAATTATTCGCGTGAAATTAAGGAATCATTAAAAAATAGCGTGCTAGCAAGTGCAGGTGCCATAGCTAATCCACCACGTTTTCTTGGTCACTCTTTGGGTGGTATTGTTGGTGTACCAGCAGTCGCTGCCGCTAATAGGACGCTTGATGACGGCATGGCTGATACCTTTTACGCGTATTCTTCATTGAGCACGGCCAATTCTGGTGGTCAAATCGCCAACTTATTGCTGGGCTCAGAGGCGTTTGGTCCGTTGATCAAGCACAACATTGCCAGCTCTGCGAGCCTTGATTACCGTAATTTTGCTGCACTTCAATGCGCCTCTCTGTCTGATGAACAGTGCTATAACTTGTTTGACTCACTCGCGACCGCCGACCAAAAAGTCGCTGTCAATGCTGGTTTCAGTCAATTTGCCTACGCAGCACAAACGCTGTTAGATACTGTCGATCCATTCACTAACGCAAGTTTTATTAACTCGAGTTTACCTACCTACGCTTTGCAAGTGAATGGTGATTCAACCGTTCCAAACATGGTCGCAAATGCACCGTTTGCAGGCAGTGAACCACTGGCAACCAAGCTGGGTTTAACAACAGTTAACAGTTCAAACTCTGGCAGCATCACGAATACAAAAGATTTTATCAACTTTTCATCGGTTGGGGTACATAGCACCTTTATTTTCCCGCAAGATACTGGAGGCTCAGATATCGCAATGCATGCTGAGATGATAAGTGAGATTGTGGACTTTATGACTGACAATAGTTTAGCGGGCATTAGTAACACGGCTGTACTTGAGTAAACTGAAAATAGACCTTATGTAGGCTATACAAACTAAGCTCCCGCGAGGGAGCTTTTTCGTTTTCACTACACATCCATCTGAATCATCACTTAACTCTAAATATGACAATGTTCAGTCAAGGTTCCAATGCGGTTTTAAAACGTTTGATAGCTATATTAGGCTTTTTAACCACTAAATATATAGCAATAACCGCGAGGCAAAAACCAGCTACACCCAGCCAATCAAATGACTCTCCAAAAGCAAGCCACGCCTGAATGGCAGTTGTTGGCGGCACAAGATAAAAAACCGATGCCACGCTAGAAGCAGCACCGTGTTCAACCATATATAGCAATAATAAAATCGAGATACATGATAACACAACCACAAGCCAGGCAAGGGTTATGATGAAGGTTGAAGTCCATTGAACTTGCATAGTTTCAAAGCTCAATGCCCAAGGAAGAAACAGGAACAGAGCAGCCAAATATTGCACCGTAGCACTACCAACCATATCAATGCCCTGGCAAAACTTTTTCTGGTACAAAGTGCCAAGTGTAATACCCAACAATGACAACAAACATAAACCAATCGCGAACCATTGATAGTGTTCTGACTGCCATTCTATATTACCCATCAAGACTAAACTGATACCTGTAAAACCCAAAGCCAACCCTAGCCACTGAGCAATATTAAAACGCTCGGAGCTCATAACCACTAGTAATAAAGCAGTTAAAATTGGCTGTATTCCCACCAACAGCGAGCTTAAACCAGCAGGCATTCCCCAAAAAATAGCCTGATAAGTTCCACCGAGATAACAGCCATGAATCAACACGCCACTCACACACGAATGCCAGAAATGGCGACCTCGTGGAATACGACGCTTGAGCAGCACAACTAACCCCCAAAATAGCGCAACGTTTGCAGCCATTCGCAGAGTAAGTAACGTGGCAGGCTCGGCATAAGCGAGACCAAATCGAGCCCCCACAAATCCAGATGCCCATAACACAACGAATAGAAACGGGATTAACCTTATTAACATGACAAATCTCCTAGCCATAAGCGACTCAATACTGCTACTTTATTTAGGTACAGGATGACAAGAAAGGCACAGACTTTAATGTTTTTATGGGTACAGAATGAAAGTTGAATACAAATACGATGGCGTAGAGCGATATCTCAGACAAGTTATTGAAGATGGGCTATTTCAAGCGCACGATAAATTACCGTCCATTCGGCAACTTTCGCAACAATTATCGGTCAGCAAAAATACGGTGATTCGAGCCTATCAAGCATTAGAGGCCATTGGTTTACTCTATTCACAGCCTCGTTCTGGATATCGTGTACAGCAAACTAGCACCACTGTTGAAAGCAATCTATCGCAACCTAATAGTGTGGATTTGTTATCCATGTCAAAGTCAATTTTGGTACAACCAACGGTTAAACATAGAATGCCCGCAGGGTCCGCGCACCCCAATACCCAAGGAACAGCAATTCGCAGTCTGTATGCAGAAATTGGTCGCCATAGTCGCATGCAAACTCATATTCCTAGCCATTATCAACTACCACCAGGTAACAGTGAGCTAATAAAACAACTGCTAAAGATCTCGCAAGATTTAGGCATTAATGTCAAATCACAAGAAATTGCGGTTACTCATGGAGGACAGCAAGCGATCAGTCTTGCGTTTCGCGCTTTGACTCAATCTGGTGACATTGTCGCGGTAGAATCACCTTGCTACTTTGGCACCTTACTATTACTCGAGTCTTTAGGATTAAAGGTGATTGAAATTCCGAGCCATAATGCACTAGGTATAGATATCGATGCCCTTGAACTAGCTTTATCTCAATGGCCAATCAAAGCAATTCTAGTCACCCCAAATTTTAATAATCCAACGGGTTCTTTAATGCCTATCGAAGCTCGTCAACAGCTGCTAGCAGTGAGTGACGGCGTACCGATAATTGAAGATGATGTCTTTGGTAGCCTGTACTTTGGCGTCCCCCTGCCCAGCCTAAAAATGCTTGATGATCAAGATCGCGTTATTTATATCAACTCACTCTCAAAAACATTAGATTCTCGACTAAGAATCGGTTGGATTATTGCGGGGAAATATCAGGTTCAAATAGAAAAATCACTGTTGAGCGAAAACATGGGCAGCTTGAACTTGATGCAATCGGCAGTTGCGGAATTTCTGTCTAGTGGCAAATACCGTCAACACTTGAACAAAATGCGTAGAACTTATCAGCAAAACCAACAACGCTTTGCGAAATTACTGACAAATGAGTTAAATAAATATCCTTCTCTACAAGATCAGTTTCATTTAAGTCGCCCTGAAGGCTCATTTTTATGCTGGCTCACGCTACCCCACTCTATCGACAGTTTTCAGCTTTATCAGCAGTGTATTAAACAAAAAATTAGCCTACTGCCAGGCAATCTATTTGCGACACAGGGACAATATCAACACTGCGTACGCTTCAGTACCGCCAATTTTGAAGACACTGTAGAATGGCGGGAAAGTATAATAAAACTGGCTCAGCTCATCATAAAGTTACATTAGTTCAACGTTAAACCGAAGATGACTTTACTCACCAACTCCGCTTGATTACGTGTTGCTGTTTTTCCCAAACAAGCTTTGCACGCTGATGGTGGTTTAAGTGATATTGGTAGCAGTGCCAACGTGACAGTATCTGACACAGCACGTTCCTTCTCCAACTCAAGTCATACACCCCACACTTCCCTCATCAATAATTAAATTAAAACTCAACACTGCTAACTTATTTATTAGAGTATCACTAACTTATTTGTTAGAGTGACGACCGAATTTTTGAACAACACAACCATACGTACAATAATAAAAGCCCCTAATACAGGTAACCACATGATTAATCGCTACAAAAATAGCAGTGTCGGCTTTCAACTAAAGTTAGTTATCACGCTTTGCTTGCTTATCGCTTTCTCCAGTATCGCTGCATTGGTGTATCGCAATGCCTCCCAGTTATTGCTTGAATCGACGTTAAAAGAGCACCAATCGAAAGTGGAAGCAATAGCAAAAACTATTGCCGGACAATTTGACGCTTACTTAGAAACCACCAAAATTCTTGAATCTACTTTTCAAAATGGTTATTTAGCTGGCCTTTACGTTGAAGACTACACCGTAGAATTTGCTGGTCGACAAATTCGTAACATCACTCAGTACGGTGACAGCCTAGTTAATGACACAAAATTGGTGGATAGCTTCACTCGTGATACCGGAGCTGTTGCCACCATATTTGCGCCAGCAGGTAATGAATGGGTACGTATTTCAACCTCTCTGAAAGATCTAAATGGTAACCGCACAGTTGGTACAATATTGGGCAGTAACCACCCCGGGTATCAAAAGTTAATGAGTGGCCAGCCTTATTACGATCAAGTTACTTTATTTGGCAAGAAATACATTACCTACTACGCGCCAGTTAAAGACCGTGCTGGCAAAACCAATGCTATCTCATTTATCGGTTTGCCGGTTGAAGATGCCACTCATGATCTGTTTGATAGCTTAAAACAAGTGACATGGGGTGATAGCGGCTACACCATAGTGGTCGATAACCGAGAAGATAATTTAGGTAAGTATTTACTCCATCCAACCAATAACGAAAACAGCCCATCAATTATTGAAGTACCGGACTACGAAGGGAACAAGCCTTACACGGCCATCTTTGAACAACAAAATGGTTTGATTCGTTACCCATTCAAATATAATGATACCGTGGGTGAAAAATACCTCGTTTTTACTGAAGTACCAGGCTGGAACTGGAAATTACTTGGGGGCACGTTCATTAACGAAGTGACCAAAGCCAGTCATGATCTGCTCCAATTAATTGTGATTATTT
The DNA here is from genome assembly GCF_963889785.1 of Vibrio sp. S12_S33. Taxonomy (NCBI): domain Bacteria; kingdom Pseudomonadati; phylum Pseudomonadota; class Gammaproteobacteria; order Vibrionales; family Vibrionaceae; genus Vibrio; species Vibrio sp. S12_S33. The sequence continues at coordinate 17,661 of NZ_CAWPQZ010000048.1, forward strand.
CGCTCTTAGTCGGTGGTGCGACTTTCCTTATCATGACACTGTTCTTAAACAAAACTATCCAGCCACTAACGACATTAACAGGTTATATGGAGCGTCTAGGTAAAGGCGAAGTCAGCCTAAGCATTGCCACTGGACATACTCAATCACACAACGAGATCACACGCTTGACTAACGGTGTTGCGCATATGGCGCAACAACTTAATCAACTGGTCGGTGAAATACGTTCAACCAGTGATAATGTCAGCATTCAATCCAATAATGTCTCTCAAGATGCTAACAATAACTTGGCACAAGCCGACGTTCAGCAACAACAAGTTGAACAAGTCGTCACGGCGATCGAAGAAATGGCAACCTCTGCCAAAGCCGTTGCAGAACAGGTTGAATCGATTGCCGAAAATGTTCGCCATGCTAATCAAGACACTCAATCTGGTTTGAGTCTAGTGGAAACGGTTTGTATTGATGTCGCACAGCTTAATGACCAGCTAGATCGTTCAGCTCAAGCAATTGAACAGGTCAACAAAGACAGTGAGAGCATTCAAACCGTCACGCGGATGATTGATGAAATAGCAGAACAGACCAACTTATTAGCACTAAATGCAGCCATTGAAGCGGCACGAGCAGGTGAACAAGGCCGTGGTTTTGCTGTAGTAGCAGACGAAGTGCGTACACTGGCGCACCGTACTCAAACATCTGTTAAAGATGTCGTGGCTATTATTGAAAAACTAAAGAGTTCTACGGGTAATGCTGTGAACCTGATGAACCAAAGCCAAACCAATGCCAATAGTGTCTTAGATAGTGCGCAAGATGCTGGCACAGCATTGGAATCGATCGCTGATCAAGTCCGTGAAATTGCATCGCAGGCAGATACCATCGCTGCAACAGCTGAAGAACAAGCGCAAGTGTCACAAGAAGTCGCCGCAAGTGCGACAGAAATTAGTGATCTAAACGCCCAAAGTCGTAATACCAGTGCGCAAACCTCTCAAAGTGCAACGCAATTGCAACAACAAGCAGAAGCCTTAAAGCAGCAAGTCGACTTCTTCCATTAATCCATTTAGGCCAAGCATTCTTGCTTGGCCTTTTTCTTACACTCTTCTTTTCACATCAATGAAAAACAACAAGTTAACAACGATAAGTGTTAAAAAATTCTCTCACAATACTTGTATTGCAACACACTAGGAATAAGATGAAGGCCTTAGTGCAATGTAAGGTCTGTTATGAATAATCAATTATTTTTAAGAGCGTTGGAACGCGGTGACTTACGTTTTATCCATAATCTCAACAACAACCGCAATATCATGTCTTATTGGTTTGAAGAGCCGTATGAATCTTTTGATGAGTTGGAAGAGCTGTACAACAAACATATTCACGACAATGCCGAACGTCGATTTGTGGTTGAAAATGAAAGCCGAGAATTGATTGGTCTGGTCGAATTAATTGAAATTGATTACATTCATCGTAGCGGTGAGTTTCAGATCATCATCACTCCAGAGCACCAAGGCAAGGGGTTTGCTGAAACCTTAATTAACAAAGCACTCGACTACTCTTTTACTATTTTAAACCTACATAAGATTTATCTGCATGTTGCCACTGAGAATGAAAAAGCAATTCATCTCTATGAAAAAGCAGGTTTTATTGAAGAAGGACATTTAGTACAAGAGTTCTTTATCAATGGTCAGTACCGAGATGTAAAACGCATGTACATTTTGCAAAATGAGTATCTCAACCGAACAGTGTAACACTTAGGAGTATACGATGATTGCTTGCAGTCAATACGACTATATTGAACTTGCGTGCTTGTTTCATTTACCTGTAAAACTCACTCTAAAGAGTGGGGCAACGTATTCCGGTATCGCTGTGGATACGTTACATAATGAGCATAAACAAGAATGCATTCTACTGAAAAATGAAGAAAATGAATACCCAGTGGCAACGGATTGCTTGCTGATGATGGAAGCGCTGAGTGAGCATCCTCACTTTACGATTGTTGAATTTACCTGAACCAAATCCGCCTAAATTCTAGAGGTTGCCCGGTACTGCATAACTTAAATAAAGCCACGCAGTATCCGGCAATTCTAAATTGCAATATCTAACTTGTTATCTGTCACACCATTGACTCGAAACCATCCAGCAATACTGATACGTTCGGCTTTGGTTGGTAGCACTTCATGTGGAAAACGTTCCGATAAAAACACCAGTAAACGACCAGATAGCGGAGCAAGCGTTGCAAGGTGGGTATCGTTGAGATCATACATCGCCAACTCACCGGCATCTTCTTCGCTCCAATGCTCGTTCATGTAAAATACAGTAGTCAATTTGCGGCTTTCATTACCTTTAAAGGCATCTAAATGCTTTTGGTAGAACGCCCCTTGCTCATATTTTGCAAAATGAGCTTCATACTCAAACAGACCGAGAAAGAAATGACGGTTCACCTCTCGGCGAATTTGCTCCATGCGTTCTAAATAATCTTGCACTGGCTGGCTCATACCCTCTTCCAGCCATTGAATTTTATCACTACGAATCTCCACTTCACGCTGTAAAGCTTCGTGTCGACCAATACGCGCACCTTGCCATGACTGTGGCATACAACTACGCAGGTTTTGTACTTGCTCTGGGTTTAAAAAGTCATCCCATACATACCAACCTTGGTTAGCAATGGCGTCCATCAAATTATCTAACGACATGTTTTCTCTACACACAACAAAAGTGCTGTGGTTATAACGGCCACCAGCCATAACGACAAATCTAGCTTTCGATGCTTAAGACAAGGCACATTTGTGGAAGCTTCGTACCACACCTGATATTTACAAAATAAATATTAGATAGCGATATGTCTATAATGATTTAATACCTAACTCTTCACTATGATGCTCTGTACCTACATTGTATTGAATCTAGACCATAGTGAGGCAACCATGAACCTACGGTCGAGACTCAAACCCAGAGAATATAGATGCTCGCTACTTAGAAGCTGATGCTATGGAACAACTGGGTTACCAAGCCGAATCTCGGCTGCTTTTTTATTGAGATAGTGCGGAAATTAGATACCTCAGCCACTGGTTAGCTGGATTCAAATTCATTTTACTCAACCAAACCATATGTGACTTAAAAAGTTGGTCTTCAAACGGAAACGGAAGAATCTTCAATTGAAAGACGTGCTGGTACTGCTGTGCAAACGTCACCGGCACAACCGCATCACTATAAGAGACAGCCGCTAACATACCAATTAATGATGAATGTTGACTGTACACCTGCCGCACAGGCACCACTTCTTTCACAAACCAATCAATAAAAGGAAGTTGTGAGCGACGCATTTTCAGCAGCACATGTTCTTCTTGTAAGTATTCCGCTTTACTTAAGCCTTGGTTCGATAACCTAGGATGAGCCTGACGCACCACGCAGCATAAGTTGTCTTCTTTTAGAAGTTTAGAGCGAAAAACTTTGCTTTGGGGCGCTTCCACATCAATTACTAAATCAACTTTTTCTAACTGTAATTCTTCATACAGACGGTCTTCATTAGACGGTGGCTCCATCAACACCACATCAATGTTTAAATCAGCCAATGCTTGATCTAACCCTTGCCGCAATGCATGGATCTGCGCTTCATGGCAATACACTAAAAATCGGCGAGTCGATATTTTAGGGTCAAACTGATTAACCCCTTCCAGCATCGATTCAATATCCATCAACGGAGATTGGATACTTTGATACAGATCTTGAGCAAAACGCGTCGGCTTGATTCCACGCCTTGTTCGTACAAAGAGATCGCTCCCAACGTGTTCTTTTAGACGCGCCAAAGCATTACTTACCGCTGATTGAGTTAAATCTAAGTGCTCTGCAGCTTTGGTTACCGATTCGGTCTGATAGGCCGAAATAAAGACCCTTAATAAGTTAAGATCAAACTTTCGTTGCGCTTTCATCACACCAACATTGTGTTATGAATGGAGTATTCAATAGTAATTCCTCAATTTTAGATTGAAAATAGTCAATCATTCATGGTGTGATATTAACAGCCCCATCCCCTACAAGGATTTCCCATGAACATCACGACAACTCCAACCATTGAAGGCAAATGCATTGTCCGCTACTGCGGTGTGATTGCAGGAGAAGCAATTCTCGGTGCTAACATCTTTAAGGATCTTTTCGCAGGCATTCGCGATATTGTCGGTGGTCGCTCAGCCACATACGAACAAGAGCTGCAAAAAGCGCGGATGATTGCCCTAGAAGAATTAAAACAAAGAGCAAAAGAGCTGGGAGCCAATGCCGTAGTCGGCGTAGATCTTGATTACGAAACGTTTGGTAAAACCAATGGCATGTTAATGGTTTCAGTGAGTGGCACCGCTGTAGTTGTTGAGTAGCAGAGGCTTTCCTGTCGAGCTGTTGAGACAAAGATAGAGGGGCACAATTGATGCCCCTATTTACGTATGACCAAGAACGATCAATCTAATCTTAACGTTACGCCACTATAGCTTCTGTAACCTTTAAGCATCACGTGATATGTGATACCAGGCTCCGCAGAGATAGTACACTGCTCATTGTTACCCGATTTATATGGACGACAATCCCATGACGATGTTGTTGGCTTACTACCTATTTTTACATATAGATCGGCATCACCTGTACCAGAACTGGTAGAGACTTTCACATTAGATGAACTTGCCACTGTGAAGGTGTAGTAAACTTCAGAACCTTTAGACCCTTGTAAAGCCGACACTGGCTGACCTTTTTCCAACACATTATTGGTTGGAGGCAAAGCACCGCAGTTTGCATTCACACCAACTTGATTAAATGCATCAACCACGTCAGCTACGGTATAACCTAAGTCTTGCGCGGCTTTTGCCACACCACAGCCACCTTGGTCAAAGGTGCTATTGGCTGTCCAATACAATTGGTTAGCAACCGTAAACACTTCAAAACCTTTACGTACCGACCAATTGGCTTTATTGGCTAACAGATAATACGCCCGGTTAAACACGCCGCTTGAATGATGCACGTTTAGACCGTTGTAGTATTGAGAAGCATGATCAATAGAACGACCATCTTTCGATGGTTGGTCGAAATAACGCAGACCTCCGGAGGACTTAAAAATGTCACTGCCTACTACCCAATCAACACTGCCTTTCATATAGAATTCTGCAGCTTCACCAGCGATATCGGAGAACGCTTCATTGATACCACCAGACATATTCGCATAAACCAGGCCAGAGTTTTGCTCGGTAAAACCGTGACTGACTTCGTGAGCGCTAACGTTAATATCAACCAGTGGATAATACGTATTCTGGCCATCACCAAACGTCATCGATGAACCATTCCAAAACGCATTTTCATAGTTACTATCGTAATGCACACGCATGGTTAGCTGGAAAGTCAGTGGTGAAGTGTTCATCCAATCTTTATACATATCAAACACCACTTTACCAAAGTAGTGCGCATCATTCAGTGGAGAATAAGCCCCATTGATCGACTTGTAATCGTTGTAATTGCTCGCGTCTGTACATGAATAGCTGAACGTTGAACCGCCCGATGTGGCGTTTTTCATATCGACCGTTTTCACCGCACTATTCACCATGCTACAAGTGCTACCAACCTTATCGACGATAAAATTTGGATAATCCATCCCGTACTGATACAAACCCGTTTTTTGATTCCCACCAGGGCCAGAAGCGGCCGCTTCAACGTGATTCAAGCCTTCCCAAGTTTGCAATACTTCACCGCTCATCGCATCAATAAAGAAAAATGGACGTGACGGTTCACTGGTCGCCACGAAGAAATCAACCAGATACACCACATGAGCGATTTGATTTTCATCTAAGCGAACCATGAGTTTAGCGTTTTCATTTTCTGTCTTAAGATCTTGCGTAACCAACGATGGGGCTTGCTGCTTATAATAGGACAACGCGATATTGATAGCTTGTTGCTGTTCAACTTGTGGCGAGGTGCTAGCAACATCAGCATCAATTTGTTGAGCCATCACACCATAAACTTGCCCGATTCCTTTGTCTGTTTGTGTTGCCACTACGGAAGTATTAAAAACAGGCAAACCTTTATATATCTGCTGATAACGCACTTTAACTTTGCCATTTGGCAATGTGACACTTTTTACAGGTTGAAAGCCATGTTGTGTAGCAACAATACTACGAGCCTGAAGTGATAGTGCTTGCTCAAGCACATTAGGGTCATCAACTGACACCATTTGTGCTGCAGATACTGGGAGTGCCGCCGCAATTGAACTAGCAAGGAATAACCACTTTATTTGACGTTGTTTGTTTTTCATTTCTCAATCCTAGAGAGTTGTTATAAGCATCCGTTTACGATTTACTTCTTATCAATCATAAACAGTGTGACTGCGAATAATTCGCACATTCAAATTGGATCAAGAAAATCAGCTCCGCCAGTAATACACAAAAAAAAAGGAAAATCTTACGTAAAATAATATGGTCACAAAAAAAACAATAGCAAAAGTAAAGCTACGGATTATTGACAATTTATGTTTATATATTAGATTGATAGCAATTAATGATAATTTAATGTTCATTAATTGGTACATAAAACTATCAGTGTATATTTACTTGAAATTAAACAATCGCTTTCACTATTTTTTATAAGTGATGCTCATAGCCATAACTTTGAAGATTTATTTGCTATTCGATGGGTAAAATCTGACACAATTGGCCAAAACCTGTAATAACAACTCTTTGTCAGAAAACCACACCAAAAATTATCACCACCTTTACATTGCCTGACGGACTCTTTACACCGAAATTGTTACTATTTCTCCATCAAATCGTTGATACCGTTTCACAATGAAAGGAGCCATCCGATGAAAAAAGTCATGATTCTTGCGACAGCATTAACTATAAGTACAACCGCTTTTGCCAGTGTTAGAACTTCAAACTCTGAAACATCGTTTAAGACTGAAGCTTTTGCTACCGAACAACAAGCTTATAACGCAGGTTTTGATTTGGTCGAGCAATTCCAGAACATGTCACCGAACCAATTAGCGCATAAGCTACCAATACATGAAACATCATTCAATGGTCAAAGCGTAAAAGTAAATGATATGGAAGTGCATGTAGAACAGTTTGCCAAAAATCCTGGCCAAATTCAGTACCGCGCTATCGTTGATGTCGACTATCAATTCCAATGTCGGGAAAACAAAAGAAGCTAATTATTCCAGCCCTTATATCATTGATGATAAGGGCTCTTTTATTTAAAACCTTTTAAAATAAAAATACTTTTATAGGTACAACCCTACTGACGATAAAAGACATTGAACTTAGGTCATCTCCTTTTATCTTCATTTCATTAACCTATATATTAATTCCATTTATTCATTTGAAATTATACGGCTCCATAACCACAAAAGTAGGCATTTGCCCTGCGAATATCCAAACACATAACTTTTAAAAAATAAAATATATTATTGACGCAAATTATGACTATTTATCTCATCCATCACTCACTCCGAAAAACAATGAAACAGACAGACCATACTTGAAAATATTACATTCAACTTCTCACCACTATTTTCACTTACCTTGATTTTTCAAATAATTAGCATAATTCTCATCAACAGTTCTCTAAATATTCTGTTGATAAATAATCTCTTGATTCTATTTAATTAATGTATAACAAATGAAAAAACATTACTTTGTCTATCTATGCTTATAGCAAGCTCATTAGCAATGGCATCAGTATCAATCACCAACTCTACAATTTTCCAGGGCGTTGTTGCCTAAATCAGTTGAACCTTTTCCAAGTCCTGCGATCTGATCCTTTGTGATGGTAAGAGCGGTGATGACATGGGGAAAACGAAAAAGAAGATAACTAACTGGGCGGAGTACAATAA